>JACQYL010000023.1:5968-40904 GCA_016208165.1 Deltaproteobacteria bacterium | reverse complement strand
CCAGAATCCTCACTATGACCGGGAGGATCTGGCGTTGTTCCTCGGGGTGGAGGTCGAGAGGATACGGGTGGTGCAGGCGGAAACCGGGGGCGGGTTCGGAGGAAAGCTGGACCTGTCCGTGCAGCCTTTTCTTGCTCTGGCTGCGTGGCATCTCCACAGACCTGTTCGCATGTGTTTCACAAGAGAAGAGTCTTTTGTCGCCACGGCCAAGCGACACCCGTTTCGCATGCGCTTCACTACCGGAGCGGACGACCGGGGCCGACTTACCGCCGTGAAAGCGGACATGCTGTCGGACACGGGGGCTTTTGCATCGTATGGGTCGGCCGTGAATGCGAGGGCCGCGGTTCACGCCACGGGTCCCTATGTTGTCCCTAATGTGCACGTTCGCTGCCGCATGGCTTATACGAACAATGCCTGGAACGGAGCCATGCGGGGCTTTGGGGTGCCTCAAGCGGCTCTGGCGCACGAAGGGCAGATGGATGCACTGGCTCGCCGCCTGGACATGGATCCGTTGGAGATTCGTGTGCTGAACGCCCTGCGTAACGGATCCCGTACCGCCACCGGCCAACTGCTCAAGAGCGGGGTGGGCATGGTCCAATGCCTGGAAAAAATCCGGCCCATCTACGAAAACTGGCGACGTCGAGCGACCTCCGACCGGAACCGACTCGAGGGGGTCGGTGTGGCGGGCATGTTTTATGGCATCGGCAACACAGGGGTCTCGAATCCTTCCACGGCCCAGCTCGAATGGACACGGAAAGGCAAGCTGATCCTTTACACCGGCGCGGCGGACATCGGTCAGGGGTCGGACACGGTTTTGCGCCAATTGGCGGCGACGCGCCTTGGACTCGAGCCGGATCGAATCAAGCTCTGCCGTGGAGACACGGATCGTACCACGTCGTCGGGCGCCACTTCGGCGAGCCGCCAGACGTACATATCGGGTAATGCGGTGTTGGCTGCCGCGGATAATCTCGAGATGAGGATCCTCGATGGCGCACGCGAAGTGCTGGGCCGCCGTCATTTGGAACTCGAGCTGAAAGGCGATCACGTCGTGAGCCGGGACGACCCGGATGTTTGCATGGACGTTAATGAAGTGGTGCGGGTCATGACCGGGCGAGGCAAGATCATCAAGGGCAACGGCAGATTCGACCCCAATGTCACCTCGTTGGATCCGGAAACCGGGCAGGGCAGACCCTACGCCACGTACGCCTTTGCGGCCCAATGTGCGCGGGTGAACGTGGACACGGCCTCGGGAATGACCCATGTATCGGAGGTGGCGGCGGCGCATGACGTGGGCCGGGCCGTGAACCCACGGGCCGTAACGGGACAGATATGCGGAGGGGTGCTTATGGGCGTCGGCATGGCGTTAATGGAGGACTTCCAGACCGGCCGCACGGAAAACCTGCAACATTATCACATCCCCACGAGTGCGGACGCCCCCAGGGTAACCCCGTTCATCGTCGAGGAGCCGGAAGAGACCGGGCCCTTCGGCGCCAAGGGCGTCGGCGAGCCGGCGCTCATTCCTACGGCGCCGGCGGTGGCATCAGCCGTGAGCCGTGCCATCGGCAGGCCGATGAGGCATTTGCCGATCTCTCTGGAGAGAATCATGGAAGCTCTGAACTCGGGGCGGGAGGTCGACCGTCCATGAAGATAGACGCCGAACGATGCAACGGCTGCGGCCTATGCGTGCGCGACTGCCCCATGGAGGCCGTCGCTGTGGTAGCCAAGAAAGCGGTGATCGGCGAGACATGCGTGCAATGCCGGACCTGTTTGAAAGTCTGTCCCCGGCAAGCGGTTGAAGAGCTTGCGCTTTCCGTGGAAGGGGAGGTGGTCTGCAACGTCTGTCCGGTGAACTGCCGAATACCCGAGGGACTCACCGGCGCCTGTCATCGTTTCACCAATCGAAGTGGCGAACTGAAGCGAAACAGACCTTTGCTCACCTTCGACGAAGTCATTGACGTGGTGGGCGTCGAAACGGAGAGAATCATCCGCAGGCCGCTGTTGACAGCCATAGGAGCCGGCGGAACCTACCCGGATTACGTGCCTGCTCCCTACATCGTCAGCGATGAACGTGACGGCGTTGACGTGGTTACCGTGGTCACGGAAGCTCCGTTGAGCTATTCCGGAATCAAACTCAAAATCGACACGGACCTCGATGTAGGAAAAGAAGGCGCTGATGTACGCTTCGACGGGCGAGTCGTGGGAATGGTGGAGACCGAAGAGTACGGGTCCAAGATTCTGGCCATCGGCGGTGTGAACCGGCTCACCGGAAAAAGCGGGTTCGCCGCCGCCCGCGCCGTGGCGGCCATTGCCAACCGCGAGGCGGTGGAGCTATCCGTGAAAAACGGAGCCAAGATGAAAGTGCAGGTGGGCAAGCCACCGGTAATCGACGGCCGGACGGCCGAAAAGATGCGCGTCGGATGCGGATCCGCCACGGCGGGTCTTTTTGGGACGTTCCTGGAAAAGGCCGCGGACGAAGTCATTGTGCTGGACCACCACATCACTTCGTTGTTTACTCACCACGCTGCGGGTCGATGTCTGGGGGTTGCACCTTCAGGCCTTAAACTGACGTTCCCCGTATCCACCCCCGGCCGCTATTTCGGCGCCACCGGGCGTGGTTGGGGCGGCACAGGCCTTTCCGATCCCCTGGATGTAGTCCAATCGGTGGACACTTCAATCACCAGGCCCGGCGCCACATTGCTGATTACGGAAACCACGGGCCGACAAGCCGCCCTATACGTGCTCAGCGATGAAGGTGTGTTCGAACCCGTGGAGCTTACCCCGGCGGCCGAAGAGGCTGTGGCCGCCATCGCCGAATCCTGCCAGGACTCTCGAGTGTCGGCGGTCTATGTGGGTGGGGTGGGCGGCTCGGCCCGAGCAGGCGTGGTCCGCTATCCCTTACGTCTGACCCTTGCCGTGCATTCGGCTCTCGCCAACCTTACTTGCGGGGGCGCGCCGGTATTCGTGCTGCCGGGAGGCGGGATCACGTTTTACGTTGATGTCGAGCGGGTTAAACCCGGCGCCTTTTCGTGGGTGCCCACCCCGGCGACGGTGGCTCCCATCGAATACACCATGCGGCGCAGCGATTACGCGAAGATGGGAGGACACGTCGAGGCCATCAAACCATTCCGTACACAGGAGCCCGTGCCTTGGAACCGATCCGGGTCCTGAGAGAAGACCTTGTTCTGGTGGACTGGGGCCCCATGACGTTGAGCATATCGGCATGGGAAGGAGGGGTTCCCCGACCGGTCATCGCCGCAAGGTCCGCTCGAACGGCCTTGGGTTGCCTGTCCACGCTGGCGGATTTCCAGGAATACCTGAAGAAACCGGTTGTCGAGCTTCCTCGGGATCGGCCCCTCCCAAGAGTAGTTGCCAGGGCGAGAGATGCGGCTGCCGTTGTGGGACGGGAACTCACGCCCCTGGCTTCCGTGGCCGGCGCCGTGGCCGACGAGGTGGCGGATCGGGCGTGGGAGCTGGGCGCGGACAGGGTGATCGTCAATAATGGAGGAGACATCGCGTTACGTCTCAAAGCGGGTGAACAGGCCCGGGTGGGTATCAAGCAGATACGCAGGTTCGGAAGCCTTGCGGATGAGCCGATTCTGGGCAGGCTCCGCGTGCCGTCCGGGGATGGCGTCGGGGGTGTGGCCTCGAGCGGCTGGCAGGGGCGCAGCCATTCCCTCGGCCTGGCGGACCTGGTCACCGTATGGACCGTTACCGCCGGCCTGGCCGATGCGGCAGCGACCGCCCTGGCCAACGCAGTATACGCGGAATCCTCCGAAGTGGTGCGGCATCCGGCATGTGAGCTGGATCCCCGCAGCGACCTGAAAGACAAACCCGTAGTGTCTTATGTGGGTAACTTATCCCCCACTGCCAGGCGCGTCGCACTCCAGGCGGGAATGGACGCGGCCGCCGAACTGTTCCAGGCCGGGCTCATCCGAGGCTGCCTGATTGCCGTCCAGTCGGATCGGGCCGTCTTTGATCCGCAGCGACTGTTCACCCCTTCACGGCCCCGAGAGTCAGTCCGCCTATAAACCGGTCCACAAAGAAATTGTAGACAATGGCGATGGGTAGGGAGGCAATGAGACACCCTCCCATGAGCGCACCCCAATTATACACGTCCCCATGCACCAGAAACGTCGGCACGCCGACGCTCACCGTGTATCTGGAGGCGGACGTAACGAAGGTCAGGGTGTAGATGTATTCCTGCACCACGAGAGTAAAACTAAAAATGACCACCGTCAGTATTCCCGATTTCGAAATCGGGATGACCATCCGGATGAAAGCACCCAGTCGACTGTAGCCGTCAATCATGGCGGCTTCCTCGAGATCCTGCGGAATGGCTTTGAAAAAACCCATAAGAAGCCATATGGCGAACGGTATGGTGAAGGAGGGGAATACCAGTATGAGGGACCAGAGCGAATCCTGCAGACCCAGTTCCGCAATCACGCGCGACATGGGGATGAACAGGATGGTCGGAGCAACCAGGTAGGTGAGAAATATCACGATGCCGAGTTTTTCCCCTGTTCGACCTCCGAGACGCACGAGACTGTATCCGGCCGGAATGGCCAATGCCAGAGTAATGGCAACCACGCTTATGCCCACAATGGCCGTGTTCAGCAGCCACTGAAAAAACATCGTTTCGGTAAACAGGTGCTCGATATGCGCCAGCGTGGGCGCTTGGTTGAAAAAGAAAGGATTATTGGCGCGGTTGTAGAGATCGGCGTCCGTCTTGAAGGTGGTAATCAGCATCCACAGGAAGGGCAGGCTGGCGAAGAGCGCGAAAACCCCCAAAACAACGTAGTGTGTGATATTCTTGACGATTTCTTTGAGAAGATCAGTTTTTGTGTTCATATCAGGCAACCTCCGCTCTTCGCGCTATCCGCAGCATGAATATGGCAACGGCCAGAAGAAGTGGAAAGAGAAACAGAGCAATGGCCGCTCCCTGGGCCAAGTCGCCCGCATCGATACCCGTATAAAAGGCCTGGCTGACCAGAACCTGTGTTGAATCGTAGGGTCCCCCCCTTGTCAGCACCAGAATGATAATGATGTCCGTTGCCGTAAATACGATCCCGAACAGTACGGCCACCATGATGATGGGAAGCATCATGGGTATGGTGATCTGAAACAGCTGCCGAAAATAGCCTGCTCCGTCAACGAGGGCCGCGTCCTGGATATCCTGGGGGATGGAACAGAGTCCGGCCAGGATAATGACCGTGGCCAGAGGCAGCATACGCCACACGTGAACCGTTATGATGGAGGTCATGGCCAGGTCCGGTTTCCCCAACCACATGGGCCAGAAGTCGGGACCAAAAAGCCCCGTGTGCTGGAGTAGCCAATTGATGGGGCTGTAGATCGAGTCCAGCATCCACAACCAACCGATCACCCCAAGGGAAATCGGGGCCACATAAGGCATGAGGATAAGGGCGCGAACGAAAAACTTTCCCTTGAAATCCTTCACCAGAAGCAGCGCCAAGATTTTGGCCAGAACGATTACGATGAGCTGGGAAACGAACGTAAACAGAAGCGTGTTTTTGACGGCCGTCTGGAATTCGGGGTCCTGTATAATGTATTTGATATTCTTCAAGCCGACGAAGTTGAAGTGCGTACTGCCCACCGTCATGTCGCTGAGTGAATAAATAAAGGCCAGCACCAGGGGATAGCCGACCAGGGCCAAGACGTAGGCCACCGCCGGTGCGATCATCAGGAAGCCGAGTATCTTTTCGTTATCCACCAGCAGGCTTAGGCGGCTGTTCCCGCCCAAGGCCGCTTCTCCTGCTCGTCTGCCGCCAGTGGCCATTCCACCTCCTTAAATCGGTAGAGCATTCGTGCGAAGTCCCGTCTGTTTGCTGAAGAATTTCACGTTTCCGTTGGGCACGGCGAAGTGGTAAGTAGCGCCGGTTAGCACGGAGTAGTGAGTAAAACTGGTAGGTAGACTGGCAATCACGTGGGCGCAGTTGAATCGCTCCTCGAGGTTGCCATATACAAGCCGATCCGATCCCAGTTCCTCGATCCGCTTGACCAGGAAACGAAGTTGCACCAGGTCCCCGCGTCCCTGGTACATCTCCCGGGGAAGAAAGCATTCAGGTCGAAAGCCCACAATCCGATCTTCAAAGTCTACGAGATTCATCGGAGGGGAACCGAGGAAACCGGCTACAAAGGTATCGATCGGTTCGGTATAGACATCCACCGGGGATCCCAACTGATGCACTTTTCCCCCGTTCATCACCGCGATACGGTCACCCATGCCCATGGCTTCGACCTGGTCGTGGGTTACATATATGGTGGTAATGGCAATCTCCTTCTGGAACCGATAGAGTTCTTCCCGAGCCGATGTCCTAAGCTTGGCGTCCAGATTCGATAGCGGCTCGTCCAGGAGAAAGACGTTCGGTTCCCTCACCAGGGCTCGCGCGAGAGCCACGCGCTGCCGTTCTCCTCCGGATAGGGCGCGGGGCTTTCGATTGAGCAGGTGCTCGATGCGGAACATGGACGCCGCCCATAATACCTTCCGATTGATCTCTTCCTTGGTGGCTCCGTGCGCTTTGAGCGGGAAAGCGATGTTTTTGAAAATCGACATATGGGGGTATAGCGCATAGCTTTGAAAGACCATGGCTATGCCTCGCGCCCTGGGCGGCAGGTGGGTGACCACCCTCCCACCGATCATGATATCTCCGGCCGTGGGTTTTTCCAGTCCGGCGATCATTCGCAGCAGAGTGGTCTTGCCACACCCCGATGGACCCAGAAGGACGAGAAATTCGCCTTCCCCGCTGGTGATGTCAATTCCATCCACAGCCGGCACGTCACCGAACCGCTTTTCGAGTCCTCGCGTTTCTACTATGGCCAACATCTCCTCCATAATGCGCCAAATGGTCAGCTGAATTCGCGCCAGATCCCCCTGGGCCGGGTCCGCCCAAGGGGATACAAACATGATGGGTACGTTGTCAGGAAAACCTGCAGTGTGGAGCGGTCCTTGGGAGCAGGCGCCGCAGGCGGAGGCGGGCCGGTTCCAGTCCGGCGCCGACGGTATGCACTAGGCCATACCCTTGGCCCGCCATTTCTCGAAGATCGCCTGCACCTTCTTGTCCGCCGCTCCTATGGCCTCCTGGGGCGTCATTTTTCCTACGGCGGCCCGGGCGAACATGGTGGAGATGATCCAGGTGCTGAAAACCTCGTCAATGGCCGCATTGGCGTAACCGGGGTATCCCACATTCGTGGCCCAGTCCAGAACGTCCTCGAGCACTTTGTATTTATCCGGCGGATCCGCTTTCGGGTCATTCGCGACCAGTTGCTTAAGATCCGGGACCGTGCCGGCAAAGCAGGGGAAGTTGTAATATTCGCTCGCGAGGAACCCGCTGCGGAAATTTTTGATGTAGTCCACCAGGAACTGCTTTGCGCCGTCGATGTTCTCGGCGAACTTCCAGATACAATACACGTCCATGACGTGCTCGAGCCCCATTCTGCGCACGGGTCCTTTGCATGCCTTGGCTAGCCAGATCTTCTTGGACATTTCCGGGTCCGTCTTCTCCGCGGTTCGAGTCACGGAAATGGCGTTCAAGACCAGCGATCCTTTGCCCGAAATCATAAAACGGTTGTTGGAGGAAGCATCCCAGGTGAAGACCTCGTCCGTCATGCATTCGTCGTAAAGTGCCTTTACGAATTTGACGGCTTCCAGGGTCTCTTTGGAATTGAGGACCACGTTGCCTTCCTCGTCCTGGACGGACGATCCGTACGAATACATGATCGCGCGCATGGCCATGTTGGTATCGATCTCCGAAGCCAGGCCGATCCCCACCGGCACGTTGAATTGTTGTTTTATTTTCGCGCCGCCCGCTCGAACGTCATCCCAGGTGTCCGGGTAAATTCCAACAGCGTCCCACAAATCCTTGCGGTAGTTGACCGGATCGGGCACGAAACTGTCGGAAAAACCATAATATTTCTTGGTCTTTGGATTGAAAGTGCTTTTGATGGCGAGGTCGATGGGTTTCCCGTGATCTTTGATGCACTCGTCGTAGATCTCCTTGTGGTCGATGACTTGTTCTTCATAGTCCGGCTTGGGCCACAGGAACATAAACAGGTCGTGACCTTTCTGCGCGGAGACTTCCGCCGCCGCCCTAGCGTTAAGACCGGCCAATCCGATGTTGTCCACGATGACGTTCGTGTCGTGCTTCGCACCCCATTCCTTGACGTATGTTTCGTTGAACCATTTGTCGTAGCCCGGGACAAAGTGGACCCATTGGAGGATTTTAAGCGTCTTTTGTTCCGCGGCTCCGTAACGCGGGAAGACGAGACCGCCTGCTCCGACGGCTGCTGCGCCCGCCAACGAAGTTTTGATAAATTGTCGCCTGGTGATTACCCCTACTCTCGTCCTTTTCAACCCCTTTGTGTCCATTGCCATACGATTTCCTCCCTTTTTCGATTGGTGAAATGTTTCCTGGCAATCAGAGTTACTTTTCCGGAGTTGGGTATTCAGGTCGAGGCGATGTTAAGCTTGGGTGCTGAGATCATCGCACTCAACTCTCGGAACTGAGAACGGTCAAGAGAAGCTTCATCGGCTCTGGTTATGGAATATCGGATGCAAATGAAATCGAAAGATAAAGTGGTTGCGCAACACGGCTTGCGGAGCGAAAGCATATCCGAAAGAGACTTGACGCCGGCCGCGAAAGGACCGGCGTGACGAATTCGAGAACGAATGTCAGAGTCTTTGAAGTGATCGATGTTGGAATAGTACGGCAGCGTTCCGGTCCCGTTCGAAAAACGATCCGCCTGCTTGGTGGAGAGAACGTGGTGCAAAGGTCCAGGGTCAGATCGCCACCAACACGCTCCGATTCAAGGGAAACACGGGTTTTACCCAATGGCGTCGTGTGTGTACAGCGGAAACACCTCCTCTTCCGGGTTTCCCCATCGAGGGACGGGAAGTCGGTGTCCTCCTTCTCTGCTCACCAACCGTCCTCACATCGCAGAAATCATCCTTTACGCCGGCCCTGACATTGTCAAGCTATTTCTGGACAACGGCCTGTAATCTTTCGCGTCCACTTTGTTGCGCCAACCGGATGCATCCGGGCCACCATCCTAATACGTCAATCTACCGCACAAAGGTCGCGTACACTCGTTATCTCTTCTATGATCGAACATCGATGGAACTGGACATTTCAATCAGAGCATCAGCCCCAGGCGCCTTTGAAAGGACCGACCCGGACGGTGCATTCGAGTACTGTCTCCGCCGCCGGACGGACCGCAGGGGATCATCGCTCTTCCTCTCCTTCGCTCCGACGGCCGATCACTTCTTTTGAAAGCGGCTCAAAATACCCTGATGCTCGTCCGTCAAAGAAAGCAAAGCATCCTGAGAGGACAGGTAGTCCAGGTGGCTTCTCAGATCGGATCGAAGCCCCTGCAGGACGCCGCGTTTGATCACTTTCAAGGAGGGCAAGGGCCATTTGGTCATCTCGGCAGCCCAGGCCAACGTGTCTTCCAGGAGCGTTTCCTTTGAATACAACCGATTCACCACCCCCAAATCAAGAGCCTCTTCGGCGTTCACTTCCTTCCCCGAGAGTAGAATTTCCAGGGCATGCCCCAGCCCAACAATGCGAGGCAGAAAGTAACAGCCGCCAAAGCCCGGCGCCAGGCCCAGACGGACGTAGGATGATATAAACGTGGCGTCGGGGCTTGCAGCACGAACGTCACACGCCAAGGCCAGATCAAAACCTCCTCCGGCCGCGGCGCCGTTGACCGCGGCGACGATCAGTTTGTCTGTCTCCTCCATGAGCAGGGGCACCTTTTGAAGATGCTCCCACAAGTAGCGCTTCATGCCCCAGGATTTCAGTTTTCCATCCAGCATTTCCTGGATATCTCCCCCGGCGCAAAACGCTTTTCCCGCGCCGGTAATCACAATGGCTTTGATCCCGGCGTCACCTTTAGCGTCCTGCAGCGCCTGGATGAAGCTCTCCGCCATGGGAATGGAAAGCACGTTCAGTTTCTCGGGGCGGTTAAGCGTAATCAGGGCGATTCCGTCCAATTTTTCATACTCTAGATGAGTCAATGTCATAATCATTCTCCGCTCGAACAAATAAATGTCGGCATAATGCCGGACGAGCTCATAAAGTTGCCTGATCTATCAGGATCTATGCACCCTGCCCAGAATAGAGGATGCAATTACATTCTTCATAATTTCGGGAGTACCTCCGGCAATCTCGAGCGCTTTCACATCCCGGAGTAATCGCTCGAACGGACTGTCCCTGTAACATCCGTGGCTCCCCATTACCCTGATGGCGCTCATCACGGCTTCCGTAGCCATTTCGCCGGCGTAGTACTTCGCCATGGAGGAGAGGTTCGAGACGTCCCGGCCGGCTTCCTCGGTGTAGGCAGCCTTGTCACGCAGCAATACGGCCGCCTCGAGCTTGGTGTGGAGATCCGCCACTATCCACCTTATGCCTTGGAAATCGGCCACGTACGACGATCCTATCTTTCTTTGTTTGGCAAACTCGACGGCTCTTTCCAGAGCTTCTCTTGCCATGCCGATAAACGTGCTGGCGTTGCCCAGACGACTGAAGTTGAACGTAGTGGTAAATACGGCCAACCCGCCTCCTTCTGTTCCAACGAGCCTGGTTTCGGGGATTCGGCACTCCGAGAATTTAACGGCGTATATCGGAGAACTCCTCAAACCCATTGGGTCGAGTTTCTGCGTTACGAAAAAACCGGCCGTTCCCTTTTCGACCAGAAAAACGCTCAGACCGGCGTCGGTCTTGGCGAACACATTGATCAGATCCGCCTCGGCGGCATCGTTGATGTGTGTTTTTTCGCCATTCAGTACATAAAAGGCGCCGTCTCGTCCGGCGGAGGTTGTCATCATGGCGAAGCTGGATCCCATGTCCGGCTCGGAGATCGCCGTGGCTGCGTGGATGTCGCCTGAACAGAGGCCCGGCAGATAGATCTGCTTCAACTCTTCCGATCCGCAGACCAGGATCATCTTTTGTGTCTGGAAAATGCCGTTGTGGATCGCGCCCGCTCCCAGACGCCCCAGTTCTTCGCACAGCAGACAATATCCGGGTGTACCGAGCCCTTGTCCGCCGAAGTCCTTGGGAACCGAGGCGCCCAAGAAACCCTGGGCCCCGAATTTCTTGAAAGTCTCCCTTGGAAACACGGACTTGCGATCGTACTCGTCGATTTCCGGCGCCATGTATTGCCGGATGAAAGCCCGGGCCTTCTGCTGAAAGATCAAAAGATCCGGACCGTGTTCAAAGTCCAAGGCCCCCCTCCTTTATAGTGTCAATTGAATCGGTAAAGGCTAGGCATCTGCTGCGGATTGGAAACGCAACGCTATGCGTTTGCTTAGTTCTAATTCAATTTCATGTTTTATAACAATAGCTTATTTTAAAAAGCTAAAAAGTTCATTAGGAAAATGGCCGGAATGCCTGATCGAGGACTGAGTCCTTCTTTCACGGCCTCACGAGCGCTGGATCAACCTGAACACACATCCAAACGTATGGTCTGGAGAGAGCAGGGCGCTGTGGTCTCCGGACCAGTTCTCCAAAGGAAGAACGTTGTACTGTTCGAGGTGGCGGACAGCGTCTGAAAGGCTGTCCACTTTCAGGGCCACGTGATGGAGTCCTTCCGGCGCCGCGACGGCAGAACCGCTCCTAAAGTCGTACAGCAGAAGGAAATGGGCTTTCCCCAGAACAAAATGGTCGGACCAACAATCCAGTACGGGCTCCCTTTCACTCGAAACCATGTCCGCCCCCAATTGACGCAAGAAAAAATGCCGTCCCTCCTGGGGCTGCTCCACTCGAATCGCGACATAGTCGATACCTTTGATCATAGGATCGCGAGACGGTTTCTGAGGCTTTCTCTGCATGAGTTGCATGCCCACCAAGAGCGTGGATTTCGGATGCAGGAACGTGAACCGCATTCCCAAGGCGTCGGTTCGACCGAAGACACGCACTCCGTTTTGCTCGAGTTCCTCGGTGTGCCGGTCTATGTCCGTCACTTCCAGGGCCAGATGATGGAGGCCTTCTCCGTTCCTTTCCAGAAACTGCACCAGAAACCCATGGTCTCCCAATGGACCCATCAGTTCGAGTTCATTATCGGGGCCTAAGGAGAATACAAGGTTCGTATGAACACCATCCGCAGGGTACGAAAGGGGCATGATCAGATCGAGCTTGAATGCCGATTGAAAAAACTCGGTAGCCTGTGCGATGTCTTTTGCAGCTAGAGCAATGTGGTCGATGCCTTTGTACAATCGATTTCTCCCGCGACTTCTTTTGTTTTGATTCGAATCATCCGGAGCACTAGAGCCTGAGCTGCCGTGGAAGCGCCTTTATCCATGGCCATCGTTACAGGCGCTCCACGAGGTCCCTCACCTCGGACGCCACTCAACCCAGGGAAAAACTGCTTTGCGGCATTCGGGATCGGTATGTAGTCCAATGCGGCGGCGGATCCAAACGCTCCCACAGCCATGAACCACATCGGTGCGGCCTCTGTATTGCGGAACGTTATTCTGAGACCTTGTCCGCGCGGTCGAGCAGATCCTGAGGCACCGTGACTCCCATGGCTGAAAGCGATTTGACTTCGATCGCCAGCCGATGGACGCTAAACTCCCGGATAGGAATCTCGGAAGGTGCTTTGCCGCTCAATACGTCGAGAGATACCCGTCCGGTTTCTTTGCCCCATTCGAAGAAATCGAATCCCCATCCCAAATCGGCGCCGCCTTCCTTCACGATGGTAGGTACATCCGTGAACATAGGTATGCGCCGCTTCTTAATCAGCGGAACTATCCGGTCGAACCCTTCGAGGACGGTGTTGTCCGCCAGGATCACCACGGCTTCCGGTTCATAGTCGAGGAGCAGATGTGTTCTTTCCTCCAGCTGATCTACGGACCTGACGCGCGCTTCCTTCAATACGTAGCCGTACTTCTTACAGAATTTTCTCAGATGGTACATCTCGTAACGGGAATTGATCTCCGAGGGATTCCAGACAGTACCCACTGTTTTCAGATTCGGCATCAGGCGGCGCATCAGTTCTCCCAACTCTTCAAGAGGGGGTTCTGAGTAGGTGCCCGTGAAATTCGGGTAGTTGGATCGTTTGTTGATATTCAGGCCCAGAATCATCGGATTGATGGTGACGCCAAACACAACCGGGATTTCAACTACCATGGAAACAGCCCTGTCGAGGCAAGGACTTCCAAGAGTGACGATAAGATCTTTGGGTTCGTCAATAAAAGAGAGCAGGATCGGTTTGATCGCCAAATTGCTGCCCTCTGCGTTTGCCCACTCGACGTCAATCTCTCTCCCAAGGGTTGGAAGGCCCTCGTCGAAGGCCTCGATGAATCCGCGACGACTCTCCGCCATCAGCGGGTCGTCTACGATCTGCAACAGTCCGATCCTTGCGGTTTGGCTATCGTTCCCGGCGAGTGGTTTCTTGTGGGAACAGGTCAGGTTGCCGGCCAGAAAGATAATGGCTATGAAACAGAGCGCCGTTCTGCGTATGGTGGAATTCATGTCGCCTCTCAATTACTATGCGTCAAAAAAATAGATGGTTGACTGAAAGCGAGCCAGTATTTCTCCTATCTCGTCGCGTATGTCTACCTCGAGATGGCCGGTCCTCCTTCCCTCCTGCACTACGCGCGCCTCCGCCAGAAGGTCCTGTTCAAGGCCGGGGTTCTTGAAGAAACTCATCGTGGATTGAATCATCACCGCTTTGCGGTCCAGGCTGTTTCCGCAGACGGACCCCGCATGGTCGGCCAGCGCATACAGAGCAGCGCCGTGAATATAGCCGAATAGATTTCCGTGGCGGTCCGGACTGATTCTGACAGCGGCTCGGGCGTATCCGAGGCCCACCTCGAGGATTTTCAGGCCGAGCTGTCTGGCGAATGACGACTCGTCGGCTCGACGGGCCAGCTCTTGAAGATCAGCTTCGGGCTTGGTTTCGATATCGATTTTCATCCGGCGTTCCTCTGGATGCGGCATCAGCCGTTCCCGCGTTATACCGCATATGCGTGCAAGGGCGCCTTAGGACAGTTGGAGACATGGCCTTGCTTTAGAAGGTATATGGTATTATTCTTACCGTTGGATGGCAAGCGTCTGTTGACCTTCATCCAAAGAATTTAAATCTTAGGCAAAATTCATGGCGTGGTCGATTGGGGACGGCTGTGGATTCCACATCTGCCGGCGCGCTATGGGCCATCGGAGGTGAAAACATGACAAGAGAAGAGGTAGAAACCGCTTTAAACAAGATTCGACCAGCCCTGCAGGCGGACGGCGGTAACGTGGAACTAGTGGGTTTGGACGGAAACGTGGTAAAGGTAAAGCTCACAGGTGCTTGCGGGGGGTGCCCCATGTCACAGATGACTCTGAAAATGGGCATCGAGAAGATTCTCAAACAGGAGATTCCTTCCGTAGAGGCGGTGGAATCCGTATAGGGGTGTGTCCATTCGGCTTTCCGTGGACGCAAACGGGGTGCGGGGAAGCGAATGGGAGACCTACTTGTGATACTTCTCTCCCTTTAAAATAGTCATGGCCCGAAAGATCTGTTCAAGGAGGATCAGTCGGGCCATTTCATGAGTAAACGTCATGGGCGACAGGCTGATCCTGAATTCAGCCCGATCCGTCACTGCGGGTCCCAGGCCCATGGAACTGCCCAGAACGAACACAAGGGAGCGTATCCCTTGGTCTTGAAGGCCTCCCAGGAATTTGCTGAACTCCATGGAGCCCATGGCTTTCCCCTTGGGATCCAGAACGACTACCTTGTCGGCGGGCTCCAAGGCCTCCAATATGCGTTGTTCTTCTCGTTTCAATAGCGGCTCTGTTCGGGCTCCAGGTGGGATCTTCTCGCCCTTGATGACCACGGTCTTAAAGTCCAGATACCGTTTGAGTCGTGATTTGAAGATGTTGAGGCCTTCGCGAAGGTAATCCTCCTGCGTCTTTCCAACCCAAAGAACGCGAACCTCCATATTTTTCTCCGCTGATGATGATCCTTTCTGACTCGTTGAAACCAAAAAGCGCAGGAAATCCCCTCACACTCATCTGCCGGCCTGATCTCGCACGAGTTCCAGCGCTCGAAACACTCCCTCGGTAGGGACCACGCCATAGCCCTTGGGGAGCCTTATCCGCCAGCCTCCCTGCTCTTCGACGATTTCGATCCACACGGTCTGGAGGAGGCTTCCCTCGGCTACAAAAGCGCGAACGAGGCCTTTCCGCTGTCCGGGATCGTACAGGTAATCCTTGAATTCGATGAGGTAGTGCTCGCATCTTTCTCCCATCGGCTGAAAACCTATAGGGGCGAAACGATCCGTATGATAATGGAGCAAGTTCGAGTCCTCCTTGAGGGGTACGCTCAGGTGAATCTCTTTACGCAAAAGCAGCTCATGGAATTCCCGCTGGCCCTTCCTGAGCCATTTCCGTTCGAACTTGGTTCCAAAAGTCGGCCCTATGGTTCTCCGGAATACGGCAAAACCCGTATCCGCCGCCTGGTCGAGGATCCACTTGGCGAAGCGTTCATGATCCGTGACGATCTGAACCTGCGCGCCCGGCGTGAGGCGAGAATTGAGCAGCTTGAGAAAATCGTTGGAAAATAGACGTTGTTTGCTCTGTTGTTCCCTTGGCCAGGGCGTAGGAAAAAGGGCAACCACGTTGTCGATGGACAGAGGTCTGATAAGCCTTTCCAAGGCAACAGCGGCGTCCACCTGAAGGAGCCGCGCATTGTCCACCTTATGGTGTTCGAGGTCCGACAGGGCTTTCAATAGCGGCTTCCATTTCAGGTCGACGCCTACAACATCCGTATCCGGATTGGCCTGCGCGCGCTCGCGAAGATAGTCTCCCCGGCCGAAGCCGATCTCCAGTTCGAGACGGGCGGTGCGTCCGAAACGCTTCCGCCAGTCTATCGGGCGTTCGCTTGCAAACCAGTGGATGAAATGGGTGAAAGAACGTCGTTCGGCAACCATGGTATCTTGGATGGTCAACACGTTTGGAGTTTCGAGAGTTTCAGTTTGGGGTACGGTCACGGCCAAACGCCCCGATACGAGGCCTCCGACCGCGTATTATCTTCCCTACTGGTATAACCACAAGTAATCCGCGCAGTTGTTTTTCGAAACGGATTGCCCCATTCCTGAGGAAGATACGGCCAGGGACACGGAGATCACCACTAAAACCGCATGGAGGACGTATTTCATCGGCGCCATCCTTCCGCATCAGTTGAACGTGCGAGTGAGCGGCGACGCCGACACCGGCCATACCCCTTTAGCTTCGTTTCTGCCGTTTGAAAAGACGAGATACCCATATTTGCCATAGTGAGGGATTTTGTTTAGAGCTTTGACGGCCGCCTGCTCTGACAATGGATAGAGAACAGCTACAACGCGCCGCTCGAATTTCGGATGTCGAAATACGGCAAACAGCAGGTCCCCCGCATCGTCAAATGTTTTCCCGTCCACAGTAAAGCCGCCCGACCCGAATTCCCAGCCCTCGGGCAAAATGGCCCGAATCTGTTTTTCTTTGGGAAGACCAACGAACAAGAGATCGCTGTCTCGCGCATATAGGGATTCGGTTTGAGTTTCGCCCAGGGGGCGGACTTGGGAAAGCCCCAGAGCTTTTAGCACATCGAGGTAAGTCGCGGCAACGGTTGAAGTGAGGCCGCTGGAAGTCACCACACTGAGGGATTGTGAACCCTTTACTGAGTTTACGCAAGGGGGGATTTCCGAAGGATGCAGCCGGCGGAACAGTTCGGCGTCCGGATCCACCGTAAGCTTTATCGGCGCATCGGCGGATTCGATCGAAAAAGGAGTTTCCAACCGGTTCACATCCAACGCAACTTCAAAGTCCTTCTGTGCGGTTTTCACTGCCAGAGAGACCCCCATGTCATACGCGGGCTTTTCCTGAAGGATCTTCCCTCCGATGACCCACGATCCATCCTTCCGCTGCAGTTGCACTTTTTCGAGTGAGATAAACGGGGCTCCGGACCGCTGGATCCATTGGCGGAAGAAACCGGCCAGATCTAGACCGCTTTCATTCTCGAACGTCACGGTGAAGTCGTTCCATGCAACGTATTGAAACCGCTTGGACTGGTGCATCTCACGGAGTCCATCCCAGAAAGGTTTATCCCCCACCAGGCGACGAAGCATGTGAAACACCATGGCGCTTTTCCCATAGCCCACCGCCCGAAGGGCCGGATTGAAACGAGCCTTGAAGCGATCCAGAGGGATATCGTTTTCCGAGTCGACCAGGGTCGCAAAGTCACGCAAAATGTCGAGCCTGTATTCGTAGGCTTTTTCCGGTGACTCCTTTTCTTTGAGCAGATAGTCGGACACGTAGGTCGTGAGTCCTTCGCACCAATTGCCGGAATCAGGGGCCACCAGCACGCTGTTGCCCCACCAGGAATGGGCTATTTCATGGGGCAGACTAGTTTTCACGATAAAGGGAAGGCGAATTACCTCGCTTCCGAGCAAGGTGAAAGAGGGGAATCCGTAGCCGGTAGGAAAGAAGTTCTCTACCACCGCGAATTTTTCGAAGGGATAAGGTCCGAACAGTTCGATATAAAACCGGAGATATGTGGCGGCGGCCGCGAGGTAAGATTCCGAGAAGGCGTCGTTGCCGGGGTAGAAGTACGTGTAAATCGGCAGATCACCCACATGCGCTTCTCGGACGATATATCTCCCCGCACACAGAGTCAGCCCTTCCACGGGGTACGAAGTCTCCCATACGGAAAGATTCAATCCTTCCCGGAAGCGCCGGTCCAACCGCTTACCCGACGTGATTGCATCGAACCCGGGAGGCGTGCGAACGCGGACTAGAAAGAGAGGCATGCCGCCGGGCAGCTCGGGATACCACCCGGCTTCCGGCAGTAGAAATACTCCGTCTTCAGAAATAGATCCCACGAAGCCGTAACCTGGATCCTCATCGTTCAGCGGCTCCACCGGGGCGCGGTCACTGAAGACGGCGGAGTAGGTCACTTGAAGGCGTATGGGGTCTCCGGTCACGTCCGGCGGCACATGCACCATGAGCCGGCCCTTGTCGAATTCGAACTCGGCCTCCTGTGCACCAGAAGTTACTGCCTGGACGCGCGCTTTGGGCGCCAGGAGGAACGGCAGCACCCGTTCGCCTCCCGTTCGCACGGTCATGGTATCCGTGCCGGAGAGTTCCTGTGTCCCCGGGCTCAGCGTTACGTCGAGGTTGTGCCGCAACACCGCCACGGCCCGGCAATCCGACGCTGCAGACATCAAAAGCAGGCAGGCCGCGGCTGCAAAAAGGACATATCGTCCGAAACGAACCATCTTATAATTGGATTTGTCGGCGTTTATGAGCATGCAAAAGGCTCCTCCTATGAGTTGGCCGGCGCCGGTCGCTCGGGATGTGGCCGGTATGTGCAAGACCCTGTAAGGCTCGGTCCGAATGCGCGCCATGGCAGCCTGGAAACGCCTTGCCTCAAGAACTCCTTCCGCGTATCATCCGTCAGGTCTTGACCCCTCGCGTGGAAACGCCCCGTTGGAATTTCGAGTCACTTTGATACAATAGCAGGCTTACCTCACCAGACCAAAGGAGTTTCTGATGCCTGGACCGCTCGATGGATTAAAAGTATTGGATTTCACTACACTGTTGCCGGGACCTTTTGCAACGCTCATCTTGGCGGATATGGGCGCGGATGTGCTTCGGGCCGGATCCGGATCCCGGCCCGACCTCGTGGAACTGCTTCCCCCGTTTATCGGATCGTCCGGCGTTTCGAGTAAACTGGCTTACCTGGGGCGCGGTAAACGGGCCATCACGCTCGATCTCAAGAAACCACGATCCAAAGAGATCGTCCATCGCCTGATCCAAACGTATGACGTTCTTATCGAACAGTTTCGGCCGGGAGTCATGGCCAAACTCGAACTGGACTACGACCGCCTGAAGCACGTGAATCCGGAACTGGTGTATTGTTCCTTGACGGGCTATGGGCAGAACGGGCCCATGGAACAGAGGGCGGGACATGACATCAACTATTTGTCCCAGGCCGGCGTGATGTCCTATTCGGGACGGAAGGAGACAGGCCCTGTCTTGTCCGCGTTTCAGGCGGCCGACTTGGCGGGCGGGTCTCAAAGTGCGGTCATCGCCATTTTGGCGGGTGTGTTCTGTCGAAACGCCACGGGCAAGGGACAACACCTGGACGTTGCCATGACTGACTGCATGGCGCCCTTCAATGCACTTGCGGGAACGGATTTTTTGGTGGACGGCCTTGGTCCAAAAAGAGAAGAACACCTGTTGAACGGTGGATCGCTCTACGATTTCTATGAGACTTCGGATGGTGAATACATGTCTTTCGGCGGTCTGGAGCCGAAGTTTTCCGCCGCCTTTTTGGAGGCCATCGGCCGGCCCGATCTCGTGTCCGGCGGAGTGGTGCCGGGCAACCTTTCGGAGGTGAAAAAGGAGGTGCGAGCGATCATACGCTCGAAAACGCGGGATGAGTGGGTGAGAATTTTCCGGGATGTGGACGCCTGTTTTGAACCGGTCCTCTCATTAGAGGAGGCATTGACGAGCCCGCATTCGGAAGCGCGGGGGCTGGTCGTCTCCGTTCCGGCCGGAGGCGGAACCACCGTCAGACAATTGGCCCATCCAATCAAATTCTCGGAAACCGCACCCCACTATCGTCACATCGGCTGCAAACCGGGTACCCACAACCGGGAAGTGATGACGGAGTTGGGGTATCCGGAAGAGGAAATCGAGCTGATGCGACAGGAAGGTATTTTTAATTAACGGGACCGATCCGGGAGACGGAAGAGGATCGGGCACAGGGTTCCGACTTCGTCTTCCTGGGATATTCATGGTAAATTTCCTGGATGCGCAGGCGTTTTCTTCTAATGCCGTTAAGGACGTTCGACATCTTACCATGTAGCTACGGTATGCCGCCGAGAGCGCGAAGATTCGTTTTTTTCACCAAACTTCAGACTCGTGAATTTATCATCAATCACTTCATTGACTTTTGCAGGAATGTGTGCTATAGGATCGCCACTTCCTTGCTCAAACTCCAAAAAGTGGGGAACGATCCTTTCTATCTGTTCATCCAACTCACTGTGCCATGGCCGGAAACCGACGGAAGTGTCGTGCGTCGTGGGTTGAGCGTAAGTACGATTCAGTCAACTCAACTCCTCTGCGGGTAAGCTGTCCGTGTTGTTCCCGTGGAGACCGGGAAACTCGCTGGTTTAACCGGGCGCGATTCTCTATTCACAAAATGAGAAACAGGCGCCTATTTCCACCGGTTGTGACAGACTTACGTTCACGGTTGGTCGTCAAGAGTCATACACGCGAAAAATGCTCGAACTCGGTGGAAGTTTTCAGGTACGAAAACAGCGAGCCATCTGTTTATGCGCATCTCTAACGACTCGGGGGAGCAGACGTGAGAATTACAGTCGTACTGGTTGGAGGCCCCAAGAGATCGACGAGGATGATATCGGTCCCGGGCGCGGCCGTGGTCGCGCTGGGAGTCTGGCTGGGATTGTCCCTCGTGGCCGGTTTTCTCGTTTACTTATCGCACTCGAGGGGACATTCCCTGGTTGAGGCCAATCGAGATTTGCGGGGAGAACTGTTGTCGCACGAAAAAGAGATCGAAGCTAAGGAAGCGGATCTCTTGGCGCATCAGAAAAAGATCGAGGAACTGAGTCAGCGATTTGAGAATATTCGGGAGAGGCTCAGCAACATATCGAGGCTGGATGAACGAATACGTCAATATCTGGGGCTGGAAATCCGTAAGTTTTCTCCTCCCGGAGACTCCCATCAGGGCGGTTTGCCCCCCGGCGATACGGATGCCCTGGAGGCAATGCCGGATTTTAGCTCGCCGCTTCCCGTGGTTCCTCCGGAAGGGGAGGGACTGATGGCCTATGCAAGTTTTGTAAAGGAACAGGCCGAGGAGCTCGTCGACTTCCTGGAGCATCAGGAGGAGAGATTCAGGAATATGCCTTCCATCCTGCCGGTTGCAGGAACCGGCTTTTGGATTTCCTCCGGATTCGGCTGGAGGCGAGACCCGTTCACCTCACAGAGTGCTTTCCATAATGGTCTGGACATCGCGGGCAGACTCAACGACGAGGTCATTGCTCCAGCGGATGGGAAAGTGACGGATGTCGGCAAGGAACGTTTTTTAGGCAAAGTGCTTAAGCTTAGCCATGGGAACGGCGTAGAGACCGTATTCGGTCATCTGAATCGGTTTGCCGTTAAAGCGGGGGACAAGGTCAAAAGAGGGCAAGTGATTGCGTACATGGGTAATTCCGGTCGAAGTACGGGGACTCACTTACATTATTCCGTGATTAAGGAACAGCGATGCATTGATCCACGTCAGTTCATATGGGACTACGACTTCGAGAATGACTCCCTTACCCCTTACGTTTCCATGAATGAAAATTAGGAAAAGGATGGAATGACTCGATGGGGAAGCTTTTTTCGAAATCCCTTCCAAGCAATGGTTCTAGTTCAAAAATCGAGACCATCATAGGACCGGACAGCGTATTCCAGGGGATACTGTTTCTTAAGAACACCGTATGCGTGGAGGGTAATTTCAAGGGAAAGATAGACAGAGACAACTCGAGGTATATGGAACATTCGAGTCACCGGGGCGCTTGCTGGACGAAATCGTGCCCGCGGAAGTTGCCGACGATGATTGAATCCTTTATTTCCAAGTCCGTCATCCTTATCAGACGTCTCACGCGGAAGTCCGGTCTACCGAGCCGGACGATGAATCGAAGATAACAAAACTCAGCAAGAGCGTTTACTTTCCCAAAGCGCCGGTTTTCAGCGCTCCCAGTGTCCATCCTTCCTTTTCGTAAGCTCGATATATTCAATACGGCCCCTTTCGTTCACAAACGAGGTCAAAAGCCAGCTTATCACGCTGATCAGCAGAGAGCCGAAAATCGCGGGCCAGAAACCGTTCACGTCAAAACCGGGGATGACCGCGGAAGCCATTTTGAGCATCATCGCGTTGATGACAAACGTAAATAGTCCGAAGGTGACAAGGTTGATCGGCAGCGTCAGGATGAAGAGGATCGGCCTGAAAAAGGCGTTCAGGATTCCCAACATGGCTGCGGCCAATACAGCGGAAAAGAAACCTAGCGGAACCACTCCCGGGCTCCCTCTTCCTCGGATGAAGAAGAAGCCCCCGAACCCTCTGCCGGATTGACTCAACCAAAATGTTTTTCTTCCTCTTCCGGAGAGAGAGCGTCCCCTTCCACGTCTCTGGAAAGCGACTTTCCACTTTCCAACTCGCGGTAATACTCGTGTTGAATCATCAGGTTCATGACTTCATTCGTTCCGGTCCAAATCATAGCCAGCCGGCAGTCCCTCATCAGACGTTCTATGGGATAGATCGTGGTGTAACCGATTCCTCCCATGATTTGCATGGCGTTGTTGATAACGTCCCACGCGTATTGGGTCCCGGCTTTCTTGGCTTCGGAAACGAGACGGCGCGCGTCTCCGCCGGCGTCCACCAGCTTTGCCGCGGAAAAAACGAGAGAACGAGCCGCGTCCAGCATGGTCACCGAGTCGGCGACCATAAAGTTCACGGCCTGGAAGTTGTTGATCGTCCTTCCGAATGCTTTTCTTCGTGTGGAGTAGCGCGCCGCTACCTCCAGGGCCGCCCGGCCGAGTCCGATGGCTCCGGCCCCGCTCAAGAGTCGCTCCGGAATCATCATTCGATTGAAGATCTCATAGGCGTTGTGCAGTGTTCCTACGACGTTCTGCACGGGAACCCGGGTATCGCGAAAACGAATCCGGCCGGTGCCGCCCCCCCTCGTGCCCATAAGGGTGTAGATTTTCTGAACGTCGATGCCCATCGAACGCTCCACGAGAAAACAGCTGATGGACTTGTGAGGCGGCGCTTCCGGATCGGATTTGGCATACACAAGAAAGTAGTCCGAATCCTCGGCGCCCACCACAAATCGCTTTTCTCCGTTCAGCACGAAGAAATCACCGTCACGCGACGCGGTTGTCGTTGCGCCAAAAAAATCCGATCCTCCCCTCGGTTCGGTCAGCGCTTCGGCGCTGTACAGTTTCCCCTTGTTTGTGGGCTCGAGATAGTTGACTTTTTGTTCCTGTGTTCCGAAACGGTGTATGGCCTCCCCCACAATGCTCGGCATCACGTAAGCGCAGGAAAGAGAAGTTCCAAGAACTCCCACCTCTTCAACAGCGGCCACTTCCGCCGCCCAGTTGAGATCACGTCCGCCGAACTCGCTTGGGAAGCGGGGCCCAAGCAGTCCCTTCTTACCGGCCATCTCGATCAGAGGTCGGCCGGTTTCCAGATTTCCGGCATCCAGATCCCGAACAAGCTGACTGGGGACGTCGTTCTTCACAAACGTTCGAACCTCTTCCCAGAACGCTCGTTCCACTTCATTCAGTAAAAAATCGAACATGGTCTTCATTCCTTTGGCCGCGAAGCCTTCATCCGTTCAAAAAGACGCCGGTGCGGGAAATCGTATGCCGCCGGTGTATGCCGGCGGCCGTGCGTGTCCTATCGAAGTCGATCGGCTGATGTATCAATACGAAAAGAGGCTTTCCATTTTTTGAGCCAACATGATGTCGCCGCTCACCCGCAGCTTTCCACTCATGAACGCCTGCATGCCGTTGATCTGCTTGTTGACCATGCCCAGCCAGGTTTCAGCGTCCAAAGAAAGTGTCACGTTGGGGGAAGGGTGGGAGCCCGTATTCACCTGACAGGCGCCGTCTTTCACCACTACGTTCCAGTTTCCACCCCCTGCTCCCGTGATGTTGTACTGGAAAACAGCATCCAGGCCCTGCGCGTTTGACGGATTGAACGAGTTCGCCATTCCATTAAATACATCTTCAACCTTTGAGAACGCCATGAGTTTGTTCCTCCTTTGGGCTTGTCACGAATCCAATGGTTTCAGTCGCCGTTTCGCAATGCTCATTATACGCGAATTCACTTTTGAGGGTAAGCTATCAAAAACCCATTGTGTACGCAAAGAAAGCACTGTCAGAAACGGAAAGGGAAAAACGGATCAAGGATCTTCACTTTTGCGGCGGATAGACAAACAGTTTAAAACGAGTCCACAATGTTCTAAAAAGGGAGTCTGTTCAGATGCGCGCGTTCCGAATACAATTTGAATATATAGGTGACGCAGGCGCGCGTCAAGGAATCAGACGAAGGGCCATCTTTCGTAAATCGCGCAAAACGAATTCCGCCGGGGTTGACCGGGAGTTTTCGCCTCCTTATGGTAGAAAGATGAGCATTCGCGTTCACTCCAAATATGTGATTTGATCGTCTCAGAAAGTAATACCCTCATGTTGCATGTCTTCGAAGAAATGCACGGAAACCGGGGCGTCGCTCCCTTGCCCGATGTTCTCGCCGGCGTTATCCGCTCCGTGCATGCGTCTTGTAAAAGATCAAAGGCCGATTGGACGGCTCGATTCCCGAGAGGAGAGAATAGTGGGCAAAAGTCTGACGTATAAGATTCTGGCGGATCACCTCGTGAAAGGAGAGTTGATTCCCGGCGAAGAGATCGCCATACGGATCGATCACACACTGTTGCAGGACGCAACGGGGACCATGGCCATGCTCGAGTTCGAAGCCATGGGTATCGATCGCGTTCGGGCGGAACTGGCCGTGCAATATGTTGACCATAACATTATCCAGACCGATTTCAAAAACGCGGACGACCATGCCTATCTTCAGAGTGCATCCGCCCGTTATGGGATTCATTACAGCCCGGCGGGAAACGGCGTTTCCCACCAGGTTCACATGGAGCGTTTCGGCGTTCCCGGGAAAACCCTTTTAGGCGCCGACAGTCATTCTCCGGGAGCGGCGGGAGTGTCCATGCTGGGCATCGGAGCTGGAGGACTCGACGTGGCCATGGCCATGGCCGGACGTCCATATTATTTGCCGTGTCCGGAAGTTTTCGGAGTCAAGCTTACGGGAAGCCTCCCGGACTGGGTCAGCGCCAAAGACGTTATTTTGGAGATGTTGCGTCGTTATGGCGTGAAAGGATGCGTCGGCAAGGTGGTCGAGTATTATGGACCGGGACTCATGACTCTGTCCGCCACGGACCGCGAGACCATTGGCAACATGGGTACGGAACTCGGAGCCACCTCTTCCGTTTTCCCTTCGGACGGGAATACTCGAAAATACCTCGAGGCACAGGGACGGGGACGCGCCTGGAAGCCTCTCGCTCCGGACGCGGACGCGGATTACAATGAAACCGACGAGATCGATCTTTCGACCCTCGAACCGCTCATAGCCTGCCCTTCATCGCCCGGAAACGTGGCGCCGGTGAGGGAAGTGGCCGGTATCAAGGTTCACCAGTCCATCATAGGCAGCAGCGTGAATTCTTCATTCCGGGACCTTATGGTGGCTGCGCGCATGCTGGAAGGCCGACACGTTCATCCGGAAGTATCGTTTCACGTCAACCCCGGCAGCAGACAGGTGATCGAAAACGTGACCATGGTGGGAGGCGCCTTGAGCTTGTTGTCGGCCGGAGCCCGCATCCATGAGTCGGGATGTTTGGGATGCATCGGCATGGGGCAGGCGCCCGGAACAGGTCAAGTCAGCTTGAGGACTTTTCCTCGAAATTTCCCCGGGCGTTCGGGAACCAAGGATGACAAGGTTTACCTGTGTTCTCCCGAGACGGCGGCAGCCGCCGCTCTGAAAGGAGTGATCACCGATCCTCGGGATCTGGCCAAGGATATGGCGTATCCACGTATCCAGGACCCGGAAAAATACCATGTCGACGAATCCTCGATCGTGTTTCCTTCCGAACAAACTTCAAAGGAGGGAATCCTCCGGGGTCCGAATATCCGATCTTTGCCCCGGATGGAATCCATGCCGGAGACCATTGAGGCGCGCGTGGCCATCAAGGTCGGGGACAACATTACTACCGATCACATTATGCCGGCGGGCAGCGAAGTCCTGCCGCTTCGATCCAACATCGAGGCTATCAGCGAGTTCGTGTATTCGCAGCTGGACCCTGATTTTCACAAAACGTGTAAGGAAATGGGCCGGGCGGTCGTTGTCGGAGGTGAAAACTATGGACAGGGGTCGAGCCGGGAGCATGCCGCCCTTGCGCCACGGTATCTCGGCGTTTGCGCGAAAATCGCGAAGAGCTTTGCGCGCATCCACAAAGCGAATTTGTGTAATTTTGGAATCCTGCCGCTCACATTCAAGAATCCCAGGGATTATGACCGCTTTCAAAAGGGGAGCAAGGTGATTTTCCCAGAGGTGAGAAGACACGTGCTGAACGGCGATCACGAAATACCGGTAGTGGTGGATGGAGCAGAAATTCCGGCGTTGCTCGATGTGTCTTCCCGCCAGAGACAGCTTCTGGCCGCAGGCGGCGCATTGAATTACGTGAAAGAGAAACTGGAGGATGCGTCTGCATAGACGTTATAGGGGGTTGATATGGCAGAGATGGTTCGAACAAAGAATGTGGGGCTACGCGGTATCACAGTAGCGGACACGAAGATCAGCTTTATCGACGGAGAAAAGGGAATCCTCATTTATAGAGGGTATCGCATCGAGGAACTGGCCGCAAACTCGACCTACCTCGAGACGGCCTATCTATTACTGAACGGTCGACTGCCCTCGAGAAGCGCGCTCCGGGAATTCGAACAGGAAATAATCGCAGCGCGCGAACTGCCGGATTATGTGTACGAGAGCTACAAGAGGTGTCCTAAAGACGCCGATCCCATGGACGTGCTGCAGGCCACCGTGCCTCTCTTTGCCATGTCCGATCCGGATGTCTCCGGCGAATCCCGTGAAGCCAACGAGCGCATCGCCAAACGTCTCATAGCGCGGCTGCCCGTTGCTATGGCCGCATGGCATAGAATCCGCCAAGGTCTGGAACCGTTGAAATCGGATGAAAAACTGTCGCACGCCGCTAATTTTTTCTGGCTCTTGCATGGAAGAAGACCGGATGAGGACGTTGCCCGCGATCTGGACGTCTGTTTGATCTTACACGCGGACCATACGTTCAACGCCTCTACGTTTGCCTGCCGGGAAGTCGTTTCCACTCGGGCGCATATGTACGCGGGGGTGGCGGCGGGGGTCGGCGCGCTTTCGGGCAGCCTCCACGGCGGTGCAAACGCTCGAGTTATGAAGATGCTGTTGGAGCTCGAGTCGGAAAAAGACCTCCCCCAATGGGTACGGCGGCAAATGGATTCGGGACAGCGCATCATGGGCATGGGACATGCCGTGTACAAAACGATGGACCCGAGGTATCGACCGAAAGCGGAATACGTAGGTAATTACTGCGGGCTTGTGGGATGTTCCTACGAGCCGCTGGCGGGAAGGGGTTAGCGCCGGGTTGATGAACGCGAGCTACAGTTCTTCCCATGAGCGAAACGGTGAGAAGTGTCGCTCGGACGGGCGCAGGCGTTATGCGCCTTTCAGGACGGCCTTTTACCGGCGGAGAAAGAATCTCATGATCCATACACATGACGTAGTGATTGTAGGGTCAGGCCTGGCGGGATTGAGGGCGGCGGTCGAACTGGCGGGCAAGTGCGATCTCGCTCTCATCAGCAAGGTCTTTCCCACCAGGTCCCATTCCGGAGCGGCCCAGGGCGGTATCGCCGCGTCGCTGGGAAACGAGGAACCCGATTCGTGGGAATGGCACATGTTTGACACGGTTAAGGGCGGGGACTACCTGACCGACCAGGATGCAGCTCAGGTGTTGGCCCAGGACGCTCCAAGGGCCGTTTATGAACTGGAACATATTGGAGTCCCGTTTAACCGTACACCCGACGGAAAAATCGCACAGCGCGCCTTTGGAGGGCACACTAGCAATTTCGGTAAGGCTGCGGTAAAACGTGCCTGCCATGCGGCGGATCGAACCGGACGCGTCATTCTAGACACGCTCTATGGACAGGTCCTTCGAAAAGGAATCCACGTCTATCCGGAATTCCAGATGCTTGACCTGATAGGGAGCGGGGACTGCGTACAGGGGCTGACGGCCTATGAGTTGGCTACAGGCCGGCTCCATGTATTTCGTAGTAAAATCGTACTCCTGGCTACCGGGGGATTTGGGAAACTGTTCAAGATCTCCTCCAACTGCTTTGCGAACACGGGTGACGGGGTCTCCTCGGCCTACCGCTTGGGGATCCCCCTGCAGGATTTGGAGTTTATCCAGTTTCATCCAACCGGCATCTACGGCCTTGGTGTTCTCCTAAGCGAGGCGGCTCGTGGAGAAGGTGGTATACTTCGAAATGCGGACGGCGAACGTTTCATGGAGCGTTATGCGCCCGCCATCAAAGACCTCGCCGCCAGGGATGTGGTCTCCCGAGCCATTGATACCGAAATACGTGAAGGTCGCGGCATTGAAGGCAAGGATTTTGTACACCTGGACCTCACGCATATCGGTGAGAAACGACTCGAGGAAAAGCTGTCTGAAATCTCCTCGTTCGTGAAGATTTATCTCGGAATCGATCCGGCCGGACAGCCCATTCCTGTTGCGCCCACATGTCACTACATGATGGGCGGCATCCCCACCAATGTGGATGGCCAGGCACTGGACCTTCACGGAAATCCGATTTCCGGTCTTTACGCCGCGGGCGAATGCGCCTGCGTTTCCGTTCACGGAGCCAATCGCCTGGGTTGTAACTCCCTACTGGATCTGGTGGTCTTCGGACGTAGGGCCGGCATCAAGATGGCTGAGGAGACCCGGGAACAGCCATTGATCGAGCTATCGGAGGACCCACTGGAACCGGTATGAGTCCGGATAAACGAGATGAAAAGCAGGAAATCGGGGGAACGTGTCGGAGTGATTCGGCGCGACCTTCAGTCTGTCATGATGAAGCATTGTTCTGTTTTCCGTCATAGAGAAGGCCTGACCCGAGCCCGTTCGGAGGTTGCCGCCCTGAAAGACCGTGCAGACCGGCTGGTCCTTGATGACGTGGGGGAAACATACAATCAGGACCTACTGGAAGCGTTTGAACTCGAGTCCATTCTCACGCTTGCCGAGGTCATATTGGACAGCGCCCTGGCGAGAGAGGAAAGCCGGGGCGCGCACTATCGGGAGGATTTCCCCGAGCGGGACGACGATCAGTGGCTGAAACACACGCTCGCCGAAAAATCGGAGACCGGTCCAAGGTTGTCCTACAAGCCGGTTCAGATTACTCGGTTCGAACCCAAACCAAGGGTGTACTGATATGGAAATGCGGTTCAAAATCCTTCGATTCGATCCCGACGTCGATTCCAAACCCCACTACAAAACCTATACCGTGCCGACCAAGCCGGAGGAGCGAATTCTGGATTGTCTGAATCGGATCAGGTGGGAGCAGGACGGTACTTTGAGCTATCGGATGTCGTGCGCTCACGGAATCTGCGGGTCCGACGCCATGAAGATCAACGGACGCTGTGCTCTGGCATGCCAGACGCTGATAAGAGACTGCAGCGGTGAAGAAATTCTATTGGAGCCACTTCCTTCTTTCAGAATACTCAAGGATCTGATTGTGGACTTGAACCCGTTCTTTGAAAGAGTCGAACGCATGCGTCCATACCTGATAAACGAGACGCCGCCGCCGGAGAATGAACGAAAACAGCGTCCGGAAGACATAAAGAAACTGGACGAAGTCATCCGTTGCATACTTTGTGCTTCCTGCGTTGCGGCTTGTCCGGTCACTTTTGAGAACGGGAACTACCTCGGCCCGGCTCCCTTTGTATGGGCTTTCAGATATATTTTCGACTCGAGGGACGAAAAGATTGAAGAGAGGTTGAAGCAAATTGACAATCCCGACGGCGTTTGGGGGTGTGTCAATCATTTCGAGTGCACACGTGTCTGTCCGAAAAAAATCCCTGTGACCAAGAGCATCAATACCATAAAGCGTGAAATCGAGAAACGAAAAGGCAAATGACATGAAGACGCGAGAAGAAGCGGACGCCATGGGGACTGTTTTCGTGCCGGCGGACGCCTATTACGGCGCCGGTACGCAACGCGCCGTCGAGAACTTTCCCTTAAGCGGCATTCGGATGCCTATCTCGATCATTCACGCCCTGGCTCTCATCAAAACGCAGGCAGCTTCGGTAAATCGAGAGTTGCAGCTTTTGGATGAGAGGCTGGCGGAGGCCATCATCCGGGCGGCTCGAGAAGTAATGTCCGGACAATGGGACCATCAGTTCCCGTTGGATGTGTTTCAGACCGGGTCGGGCACCTCGTCGAACATGAACGTCAACGAAGTCATCGCCGGAAGAGCCAACGAACTCCTGACGGGAAAGGTGGGAGGAAAGGCCCCGGTTCACCCGAATGACCACGTGAACCTCTGCCAATCCAGCAATGACGCCGTTCCCAGCGCCATTCAAATTGCGGCGTTTGAAGGAATCCGGAAGCGACTCCTGCCGGGGCTCGATCGATTGCGTCAGACTCTCCGTCATAAATCCGAGACGTTTGCGGACATCGTCAAAATCGGACGCACACACCTTCAGGATGCGGTGCCGCTGACCTTGGGGCAGGAATTCGGTGGGTACGCCCGACAGGTGGAACTCGGTATGAAACGCGTCCAGGCGGTGGAGGAACGTCTTGCCGAGTTGCCTTTGGGAGGTACGGCGGTGGGCACAGGCGTCAACGCACATCCTCGATTCGCCTCCAACGTTATCTCCGCTATTGCCGCGGAAACGGGGTACCCGTTCGTAGAAGCCGGGAATCATTTTGAAGCTCAAGGCGCTCGGGACGCGTCGGTGGAAACCAGCGGCGCGCTTAAGACGGTGGCCGTGAGCCTTACCAAAATCGCAAATGATCTCAGATGGCTTTCTTGCGGCCCAAGAACCGGTTTCGCGGAAATCACCATACCCTCGCTTCAACCCGGTTCTTCCATCATGCCCGGAAAAGTCAATCCGGTGATACCGGAAGCGGTACTCCAGGCGGCGGCTCAGGTTATCGGCAATGATGTTGCCATTACCTTGGGAGGGCAGGCGGGCAACTTCGAGTTGAACGTGATGATGCCGCTCATTGGATACAACCTTTTGCAATCCGTAGACCTGTTGTCGAACGCCTCCACCGTATTGGCCGAGAAATGCGTGGACGGCATATCGGCGAATCGAGACAAATGCACTTCCACTGTGGAAAAAAGCCTTGCCATGGCTACATACCTTGTCCCTGAAATCGGTTACGATCAGGCTTCGGAACTGGCCAAAGAGGCTTTCAGAACGGGGGAAACCGTGCGGGAGGTGGCCGGACGAAAGGGCATAGAATTACCCGATCGGCTCGAGGAAACAACCGGCCATTCGGAAAAATGACGTATTAAGCCGTTGAGCCACGTATGTGTTGCGTTTTCCTAACAAAGATAAGGGCATCTCCATCGGTCCCGTAACGCCCGGACCCACCTGACAAGCGCTTACTGATAGGTGGGCTCCAAGACGGGAGTTCGGCTTTGCCTTGACCATCCTTTTCCTTTCACTATACTGGTGATGCAAGATTCATCTCACTGATATTTGAGGACGATCATGACGGAAAAAGGTGCAAATAAACAACAGCGCAGTCGCGTAATGGAAGAGGAACTCGCCGCTCAACTCCGCAAAGCGCTCCAGACACTCCGCCATTCGATTCCGATCTTTCTCTTTGTCCGGGAAGGTTTTAACGATGCCTACAACGATGTGGCGAGGGAAATCGTTCAGGCTTTCAGTCAATTATCCGACAAGATCGAATCCAAGGAATACGGCCTGGACCACAAACTTGCCGAGAAATGGGAGGTGCTGTATACACCGACCATACTGTTCGATCCGGATCGGTACTCGATCCGCTGGTTGGGAGCTCCGGCCGGCGAGGAAGGCCGCACGTTTTTGGAAGCACTGTTTCTGTTGGGCAATCGAGACAGCATGCTGAGCGATCAGTCACGCAAAATCATGGAGAAGATCGACGGTCCTCGTCACGTAAAGGTTTTCGTCAGCCCCACCTGTCCCTACTGCCCCCAACAGGCCGTCAATGCGTTTAAGGCCGCCGTGCACAATCCGAAACTGATTTCCCTGGAACTTATTGATATTCAGGCGAATCCGGATCTCGCCGATCGCTATAACGCCCACAGCGTACCCCAGACCTGGGCCAACGAGACACTGATTGCCATGGGCGCCCAGCCGGAGGAACTGTTTCTGGCTTCGCTTCTCAAGATGGAAGAACAGACCATTTATATTCCTGAAGACGATGCGGAGGTGGTGGAAGCGGATCTGGTCATTATAGGCGGGGGACCTGCCGGATTGACGGCCGCAATCTACGGCGTACGAAGCGGCGTGAAGTCAGTGCTCGTTGAACGCGGAATCCTTGGCGGACAGATCACGACGACACCCATTGTGGAGAATTATCCGGGTTTCAGCCAGGTTGGAGGCAGGACGCTGGTGGATATCATGGTGGCGCACGCCCTTGAATACGCAAAAATATTCCAGGGCGAAGAAGTTATGGAGATCCAGCCGGGCGCTCCCATGATCGTACTCACCAATCGCAGGAAGTTTGTCACGAAAACCGTCTTGCTGGCCACGGGCGCTACCTATCGCCGTCTGAACGTTCCGGGTGAAAACCGCTTCTCGGGTCGCGGGGTCAGCTATTGCAGCACCTGCGACGGCCCTCTGTTCAAGGATAAGAAGGTCATCATCGTGGGTGGTGGGAACAGCGCGGTGACGGAGGCCCTCCATATGAAAAACATCGGCGTGGAAGTGACTCTGGTGCACCGCAGGGATACCCTCCGAGCCCAGGAACACCTCATCGAAAACCTGGCGGCCAACAACATACCGATCCTTTGGAATATGGAGGTGAAAGAAATTCGGGGGAACCAGAAAGTCACCGACGTTCTTCTTTACAACAACAAGACTGACAAGACCTCGTCGTTGGCGGTGGAGGGCGTGTTTGTCGCCGTCGGATACGATCCCGAAGTGAGACTGGCGAAACAGGTCGGAATCGAATTGACCCCCGAAGGTTATATCAAACACGATTCAAGGCACCGTACCAATGTACCCGGGGTATACAGCGCCGGGGACGTGGAAGGCGGCTTCAAACAGATCGTCACAGCGGCAGGACAGGGAGCGGAGGCAGCGCTGAGCATTTTCGAGGACCTCATCCACCCGTACTGGTTGGAGAAGGACAGCGCTGCTGCGCCCGGCTCCTAGACAAGAAGATCCGGATTGGGACGTTCTGAATTGTCGATGATACTGAAAACGCGAAGGGGAACAATCAACGCTGAGCGGCCCATCGAAATGACCAAAGCCCGATGCGCCAGGCTCGAATGCGCCTCGAGCTTTTCCGAAGCTTTGATCGCGGGAAAGCCTCGAGGCAGGCGCTCTCCGGATATTTCCGAATTCGCGCACCCGAGCCCTTACGATCCGGTATCTTGAGGAGTACCCGGCCTTTTTTTCTCTTGCCTCTTCCTTTCGAGTTTTCTATGTTTCTCCAACTACTCGAAAACAGAGGACCGTCCCGGGGGGTTCATTCCGGCAAAAAGCGTTTTCAGGTGGCCATCAGAACCATTCGAGACGAGAAAGCGCCGGGAACTTTCTGCGCACGCCACTGAACGAAATGCTTGTGCATACACGATTCACAGCGGCGACTCCGGTTGGACCTGTAACCTGGATTTGAAGATCACTGAAAAGGAGGAGTTGAAGAGGTAATTTGGAGCCTGTAAGCTACGCGGCATAGCTTCAGTCATTGACGAACATTCGGCCCTTTACGTTGAACTTTTACTCGTATTAGGAGGTGTTGGGATGTCAAAGAAACGAAAACTCGGAAGAGGTGTAGCTATTGTCGGCGCCGGGATGTCGAAGTTCGGTATGTTCAGGGACAAAGACTCGAAGGACTTGTTTGTGGAGGCGTACAAGGAGATGATCGCTTCTGTGGACAAAGGTGTGGATCCGAACGATATCGACGCCCTGTACCTGGGCAACTTCACGAATGATTTCTTCATGCACCAGGCTCACTGGGGACCGATCATCACCGATCTGATCGGAATTACGCCCAAACCGGCCACAAGAACGGAAGGGGCCTGCGCGTCGAGCGCTCTGGCGTTTCGCGAAGGTGTTTTTGCCATCGCCTCGGGATTCTATGACATGGTACTGGTGGGGGGACTCGAAGAAATGTCCAAACGCACCACCGAGGAAGTCGCCGAGGGTTTGGCCTTGGCGTCCGTACCATACGAAATGAAGGTCGGTTTCACATTTCCCGGGGTTTTCGGAACGCTGGCAACCGCCTACTTTGCCAAGTACGGCGCGAATCGCGAACACCTCATGAACATTACCATAAAAAGTCACAACAATGCTCCTCTGAACCCCAAAGCTCAATTTCCGGTCACCATAAAGGACTTGATGGAGCAAAGAAAAGCGAAGATGGCACAGAAGGGATTGCCGGTTCCGGATTGGAAAGAAGAAAAAGACTTCCTGAGAGATCCTCAAGCGAATCCGGCTGTGGCCTGGCCCATGCATCTTTTCGATTGTTGCCCCATCAGCGATGGAGCGGCATGCATGCTACTGGTAGCTGAGGACATCGCCCGCAACTTTACGGACAATCCGATTCATATCGCCGGAATAGGTCAGGGCAGCGGTAGGGGGTTGCATGCCGCCGCAGAGCTGACTTCCTTCGAGGCCACTAAGAATGCCGCCGCCGAAGCCTACGGCATGTCCGGGCTGACACCCGATGACATCCAGATTGCGGAAGTCCACGACTGCTTTTCCATGGCGGAACTGATACACATCGAAGATCTCGGTTTCTTCAAAGCGGGGCAAGGATTCAAGGCGGTGGAAGAGGGCTTGACGCGGCTGGACGGGCCGAAACCCATAAATACATCCGGCGGTCTCAAGTGCAAAGGACACCCCGTGGGCGCCACGGGAATTGCCCAAATGTACGAGATCTGGACACAGCTTCGAGGAAAGGCCGGCAAACGACAGGTACCTATCAAAGATCTGAGGATCGGCGCCACCCATAACCTGGGAGGTACGGGCGGTACGTGCACCCTTACGATCCTGGAGAGGAGGTAAACCCATGATAGACAAGCCTCTTAGCGATATCGCGTTCGAGCAGTTCCTGAAAGAA
>JACQYL010000023.1:0-5939 GCA_016208165.1 Deltaproteobacteria bacterium | reverse complement strand
TTCGTGAAAGAAGATAAACTCATGGGGTCACGATGCAAAAGGTGTGGGGATATTTTCACGCCGCCCCGGCCTATTTGTCCGAAATGCTCGGATTCAGAACTGGAATGGGTCCAAATGAAAGGGACCGGTAAGCTTGCGGCATTTACCTGCATATCCATCGGCCCCGCATTCATGACGGCGGAGGGGTTCAGCCGCAAGAATCCCTACTGCGTAGGTGTCGTAGAGTTGGATGAAGGATCCAGGGTGGACGCCAGGATCGAGGGCGTGGACACCAACAAACCGGAGACGATCAAAGTGGGGATGCCCATGACGGTCAAATTTCTCCATCGAGGTCAAGGTCCCGACGAAAAGACCTATCTGGGATTCGAGCCGGTTTGAGCATAAGGGAACCGGCAGCATTTTCATATAAATACGATACGCTTCACAGAACGTAGTTTAGGACCGTCGGCGGTGAGATAAGTCTCGAGTATCCATCGCCGCGGTCCTTCACAGCCTGGGTCAAATGCTCATCGGTCTTACCCTTCCCGTTTTAAGACGGCGGATAGCCGTCTCCCTTCTCGTCAATCGGAGATCTCCATCCGGAACACGCATACGGCCTGAGTCGCGTCGGTTAAATCGGTCAAATAGGAGGCCCGGCAAGGCGCCTCACCCTTTTGAAGCACTTGATCCGTCGATGTTGGTTCCGGCAAAAAAAGGCCCCGCCGGCTGAGAGAAGGGAAAACTCGACCGGCGGGGCATAGCAACCCCCTATGTTGTAGGGTATTTATTTAGACCATCAGGAAAGCAAAAAGTTTATCCTCATCCGTGTGAGGTTTCCGTTGTTTTCTTCAAGTCTGATATCCGAATTGTGAGAAGTGGCTGATCCCTCCGATCTGCCCGGATAACTCCATTTCCGCGTCCGCCATCAAAAAGAGCGCCAGACGGGCTGAACGTTCCGGGGGATTGAGTTCTCCACGCTCCTTGTATCCACGGAAGATGAACTCGTTCTCTTCACCCAAGAGATTCACATCCGTGCCACGTATGGAAGTTTGCATGTCGGTATCCATCACACCGGGGTCCAATCCGAACACTCGAATGGAATACGGGGCCAGTTCCTGAGCGAGATAAAGCGTAAGTGTGTTGAGCCCCCCTTTTGCGGTGCTGTATACGGAGAATCTCGGTAAGACGAAACGGGCGAGCCCCGAGGTGATGTTTATGATGCAGCCGCCTTTGCCGTCCATCATAGTCTTAAGTGCTTCCCGGGCGCAGAAATAGGGTCCATTCAGGTCAACGTCCATGGTTCGTTGCCATTCCTTGGGATCGAGATCGGAAATCATTCCGATCGGCCGGACTACGGCGGCATTGTTGACCAAGCCGTCCACCCGAACCCACTTCCTGTAAATCTCCGAGAAAGCAGCTCGGACCGAGTCGTATTTCCCTACGTCCGTTTGGATCGAAAAACAGACGGAACCATAACTTTGACGAATCTCCCCTTCGACTTTGGCAAGATCGTTTTCGCTTCTGGCCAAAAGGGCCAGTTGGGCCCCTTCTCGAGCGAAGACATGTGCGATGGCGCGTCCGTAGCCTCGACTGGCTCCCGTAATCACAATACATCGTTCGTCAAGTTTACCGCTCATAATGCACCCCCCGTTGAACCCAAGCATTTGGCGACACGAGATGACAAAGCCCACCCCCTACATGTTACTCTTCCCTGGATCGAGGGGCAACTGTTGAAATCCGTCAAAAAGGAAGACTTTCTACCATCCGTCGAAATGGTTCGTTTCACCGAGTTGCGGTGGGCCTCAGTACCGCGAGTGAGCGCGGTTCGTCGTTCGATCCCGTCCAGGGGGATGCCGGGCTTCTTGTGGATTCCGCAAAAGGCTGCAAGTAGAAACCTTCCCATAGACTTCCGGGCCAAGGGTCCCCCCTTGATTCGACCGGTAATTTGATCCTTCCAACGGCTTGTTCCGTTCTATTCTTCGGATAATGCCTCATCCGACCCGGGCGGGAGCTCCGAATCTTTTCGCGTTTTGAGAACATACGGTAGCGCCAGATCCAGAAGGCTCTTGAAAAGAGACACGATGGGGATCGCAAAGACGACCCCCCAGAATCCCCAGACGGCTCCGCATACCATGATGGAGAATATAATGGCTGTGGGATGAACCTTTACCGAACTGCCGAGAATCAATGGGGCGAGGATATTGCCGTCGATCAGTTGCAGGATGCCGTAAGCCGCACCGACTTTGAACATGTCTATGGTCCAACCCCACTGAGCGTACGCCAAAACTAATACCGGAATCGTTACTACCGCTACCCCGATGTAGGGAACTATGGTTGACAAACCCGTTAGAATCCCCGTTAGAATCGCAAACTTGAAGTCTAGAATCCAAAACACGATACTCGTGGAAACCGTCATAATGATGATTTCGAGGGATTTGCCCCGTAGAAGATTGCCGATTTGCCGGTCCACGTCTGTAAGCACCTGAAACAACAACTCGTTGCTATGGGGAATGAACTGAAGCAGCCAATCCAGAATGAGCTTTTTGTCCTTTAGAAAGAAAAGCACGAGAAAAGGAACCAGTATAAGATAGATGGTCAGAGCCAGAATGCTCGGGATTTGCATCAGTGTGAACCCTGCAAGATTTCCGACGAATTCCTCCAACCTTTCGGCGAGCTTGGGGATCAGCTTCTGAAGATATTGGGTTTCATTTCCCGAAAGGTACCTTGCCTGGAAGCCGTTCAGGACTTCCTGAAGTTGCGCGACGATTCTCGGCACCTCTGTCAGCAACTGGGTCAACTGCTTTGTCAAAATCGGGAGGAGCCAGATGAAGATCGATAGAAAAAACACGAAAAACAGTGAAAAGACAGCTATGGCGGCAACGAATCTGGGAATCCGCCTCCGCTCCAGCAGTCGCACGAGGCCATCCATCAGGTAAGACAGCACCAGCGCGGCAAAAAACGGAGCCAGGGCATCCCCGAAAAAAGCGATTACAAGCAAAAGAACCACCAATACACAGGTCAACAGGATGATCTGCTTGTCGAACAGCCATGACCAGGATTTCCCTGTTTTTGCGTTTTGCTCCATGGTTTATCCAAATTCCTCCTTGTGCTTTTTGCCATTTACATCAGGACGGCCTGCTTTTCAACAGCCTTCCACGACGAAGAAGAAAACGAGAGAGCTGCGTCCTCCTTCAGGATGCCATTGAGAAATCGCGAAAATATATCAATTGTACCTTTAAGATTTATAGGCAAGTCAATATGAATATTACTGAATTCTTCAGCAGCGACACGAGTACTGCAGGCATCCTTGTGAAGTACGGAATCGTTAGGCCTTCAAGATGATCTCACTCTGAGATAGGCGAGCCCGGCCACTGGGCGACCCGATGCAGCGAGTGCCGCAAAACTTAGGCCTTGAAAACCAATTCACACCGGCCGCCGTCCAAGTCGCAAACAGGCTATAGGACATCTTTCAGGTTGGAGAATCGTCTTTGAGACGCCTTTCAAGGGCCTAAAAAGATCCTGTGCGTGAGTCCGATCTTCCCTTGGGAAACCCCCTTCGGGGCAGGGGAAGATAACGAGGAGGCGGGACGGAGCGAATGCTGCACGGAGAAAAGATGGAAATAGATAATAATACTTAATCGTTAGGAATACTTTCAGGAAGGCGGTACAATGGATTTGACTCTGCCGTGTATCGAACACCTACAGGCGGGCACTGCACCTGCACCACCGCCGGAGTGACCCCGGCCGGTTCACCGCGCAAACCTGTTGAGGCGAGAGTTATCGAGGGGACCGCTTTTCCTGGGCTACGATTCTACACGTAGCATCGGTGTTGCCCTTGCCGACTCCAACCACATCCGCCAAGCCTGAAATTCTGGACCCTCCGTCGAAAATCTCGAACCGGATCCGGTCGTCCAGGAAAAGTTCCACGGGCATGGAAATACGGAAACTATCTTCGGTTATGGTTTCTACGTCTCCTACCCAAAAGGTGAAGTCCCTGTCTTTCTTGTATCTTATGGGAAGAGGGAAGGCCCCCATATCGGGTGAGGTCCTGGAAACCGCTTTGGATGTCGCTTTCGCGGTCATTGTGCGTACTTGAGCCATTTTGTAATACCTTGTATCCTAGAGCAAACTCTGCTCTTTTATGTTAACCCACTATTGTTTATGAAAGATTAGCCGCTTCCTTCTCATTAGTCAACCACAAAAGATGAAGTGGTTTGTGAAGTGTTGTCCTGCAAGATGTCAACTCCGTTTGCATGGAATCCGGGGCTGGTTGTAACCGAAAGTATTTTATGAAGTATCCCAAAAAAAATCGATACTCTAAGTCCTTAGCTAAAAAGAGTCGCGCTTCGGATTTTTACATAAAAAACTCTTGAAATTGAATTTGGATTGGTATAGTAGCCAGAAGAAATCGGCGTCGTTATGTAAGCATTTGCAATCGAGGCGACTAGGCTATAGGCAATGAGGGGCTATGGAGGAAACGAGATTTACACTAGAACACATCTGGGCCCGATTGGATGATGACAACTGCGTGACCATCGGAATCACCGATTACGCGCAGGAAGAATGGGGCGAGGTCTCTGAGGCGACGTTACCCGAAGAAGGTGATGAGGTACTCAAGGAAGAACAGTTTGGAGTTCTGATTTCCTCCCAGGGAAAGCATCCTCTATACGCTCCCGTCACTGGAGAGGTCACTGAACTAAATGAGGAGGTTTTGGAAAATCCTGAGATCATTAACGAAAACCCCCTTACCGACGGTTGGCTCATCCGTGTTTCCATCAGTTCCACCATCGAATTCGACGAACTGCTGACGGAAGAAGAATACGACGAAGTCTTGAGAGACGACTTGGAGATGGACGAAGAGGATGAGGAAGATGAGGAGGAGGAAGACGAAGAGGAGGACGACGATCTCTAGATGCTCCCCCGAATCGTGCAGGTTCACCCGGTTCTCGGCACTCGCGATTTCCAACGGGCCCTGCCGGCTACCCCTTATCTTGTCGCCTCAATGTAAACGGCGCTACACGTCGGGCGTCCACCATTCTTCGTGATCACTGAACCACCAATCTTTGTGGTTTCTCCGCTGAATGGTCTCCGCCAGGCTCCGGGCTTCGTCCGAGTAAAGGCGCTTCAGCAGGTGGGGCACCCATTCGTCCGCATGAGAATTCCCCATGTCCTTCTGTTCTTTGAGGGCCAATAAAAGGTCCAATTGGTCCGCATCATGAGCCAATCGGGCTTCCAGGCTCGAGCGGCTTTTGTACTCGGCCAGGATTTCTCCGAGTTCGCTTCCGAACGGAAGCGAGTTACAAAAATGCCGGATCGCTTTTTCTTCATTCACGGTAACATATTGTTTATACACATAGTTTTGATCACCTGTTCGTGCTTCTGTGAGATCGTGAAACAGGCACATCGTTATGAGCTTACAGGGATCGGAATCGGGTCGCATTTTGGAGAGCACGTAGCCGATGACCGCGGATCTGAACGAGTGTTCTGAAACCGACTCTGTACCGCTTCCCAGAAAACGATATCCCGTTCTGGGAGTTTTGTGGAGGAATCCGACCTCAAAAAGAAAGTCTGCGACAGCGTGCATTTCCGGCCTCTTTAAGGGTGTCGATGGAATAATATGAAGGGGTCTCTTAACATTTAAAGTCATGTAAGTCAAAAAAATGTTTAAAAAAACCGGCTTGACACCCCCTGTGGAGGCTGTTATGGTTTCTGGGCGGGAACTTGCATGTCGGACATCCAACCGTAATGCGAAACGGCCTTTCAATCCGGTGTATCTATACTCCAATTCCAGGACCAGAATAGTTCGACGAATGACAGAGAGGCGTTTGTGAAAGCCGTCCGGCAATTATCGAAGATGGTTCTATCTGCTCGGAAGATTATCGCTCTCACGGGAGCCGGCATCTCTGTGGAAAGCGGGATCCCCGATTTTCGAAGTTCAGGAGGACTCTGGTCCAAATACG
>JACQYL010000022.1 GCA_016208165.1 Deltaproteobacteria bacterium | reverse complement strand
GGTGTACGAATCACCGGCCTCGCTTCCCATCGTGGAGTTGAGCTCCATCAAACTGGACCTCTACCGCCGCGATTTCACGGTGAACACACTCGCTCTCCAGCTCAACAGCAGACATTTCGGTACGCTTATCGATTTTTTCGGGGCTCAGAAGGACATCAAGGAGAAGACCATCCGGGTGCTTCACAGTCTGAGCTTCGTGGAAGATCCCACGCGGGTGTTCCGCGCCATTCGATTTGAAAAGAGATTCGGTTTCAAGATCGGGAAGCTGACCCAGCAACTGATCGACAACGCCCGTCGTATCGACGTGTTCAAAGGGTTGAGCGGGCGCAGGCTGTTCAATGAAATCAAGTTGATGCTCAGCGAGCAGCATCCGGTACTTTGTATCGCCAGAATGAATGAATTCGAGTTGTTGCCGATCCTTCATCCGGGCCTGGCGTTCAACAGCGAAGTGGAAGATCTCTTTCTTCGTGTGGATGTGGTGCTGAACTGGTACGACCTCCTCTACCTGGAGAACGGTTACGAAAAATGGAAAGTGCATCTTCTGGCCCTTGCCGATCCCCTGAACCTCGTGGAGTTTGAGAACTTGCTGAAGCGTTTCGAGGTGCCCAAAACCGTGCTCAATGAACTCTTGAAAGCGAAAAGCGACGGCCAGGACATCCCTCGAAGGATGCCTCTTCGGGGGGAGCCGACTCGCGGTGAAATCTACCGATTACTGAAGCCCCTGGGAGTCGAGAGTCTTCTCTTTCTTATGGCAAGAACGAAACGGGAGAGCCTGAAGAAAGCGGTCTCTACCTACTTCAACCGGCTCAAAGGCATGAAGTTGGCTACTCAAGGCAAGGATCTGCGTCGCTTGGGATATCCTCCCGGTCCACTTTACGGCAAGATCCTGAACGCGCTTTTCATGGCGAAATTAAACGATGAACTGCTGACCCGAGAAGACGAACTGGAGTACTTGGAGCGTGTCTTCCCGGTGGCGGAGCAACCCGCTCATCGACTTTCCAAGTAGAGAAGACGCCTGGCAAGGATGCCAACCTGTAACGGGACGATTCCGTGGCCGGGATTACGGCAAAATCGACGGGTAGCTCAGCGGCGGCGGACTACGACTCGAAACGCGGAGCGGTGTTGCGGGTGCGATGAGAAAACGGGGCGGAACGGTGCGTGGTGGATTTGCGGAGACCCATGCGTGCTTGTGAGAACAGACTTGATGGGCTTCACCGGGATCCGTTGGCGTACTCCCAAGGATAGTTCGTTTTGACCATGCCGTCCGGCTGAAACAGGGTTCGGGTCGTGGAAAGCAACGAGGGCCCCAAATACTCGGGATCCGAAGGCTACAGGGTCAAATTGGACCAGTTCGAAGGTCCCTTGGACTTGCTGTTGTTCCTGGTCCGCAAGAACGAAGTGGATATTTACGATATTCCCATTGCCCGGATCACCGAAGAGTTCCTGGGATATATCGAACTGATCGAGATTCTCGATCTGGATCTGGCCGGGGATTTTCTGGCCGTGGCGTCCACGCTCATCCATATAAAGTCCCGGGTACTGCTTCCGGAAGGGCCCGAGGAAGAAGATGCGGAGGATCCCCGTCTCGACATCGTGCGCCCGCTGTTGGAATACGCCCGGCTGAAGGATGCCGCGGTCAAACTCGAGGGTCGACATCTGCTGTTTCGAGACGTGTTCTCGAGGGATTTCGTCGCCGAGGAAATGAATGAGGAAACCGAAGAGGAACTGATCAGCGTGTCTCTGTTCGATCTTCTTTCCGCGTTCAAACGGGTTGTGGAGTCCGCCTCGAGGGCCAAAATTCTCGAACTGGAACAGCATGAGTACGCACTGGAAGACAAGATGGCGGATGTTCTGGAACGCCTTCGCGCGGTCAAAGGCTTGCTGTTTACTGAACTGTTTTCGAGCGTTGGCCGCGGAGAACTGATCGTCACCTTCCTGGCGTTGTTGGAGTTGATCCGGGTAGGTATGGTCAGAGTCTTCCAGAACACGGCCGATGGCGTCATACGCGTGTTTCTGGCGCCCCAACGAAGCGGGAAGAGCCCGGATGCCTGAAAACAATCTCAAGGCCATTATCGAGTGTCTGTTGTTTCTCTCCGAGACTCCGCTTCCGGTCAAACGCCTGCGCGAAATCATTCCCGGTGCAGGAGCGGAGGCTATCAGCGGCGCTATCCAAGCCTTGATCGAGGACTTCGCCCAGGACCATCGCGGTATCGAGTTGCGAGAAGTAGCGGGCGGTTTTCAGATACGCAGTCGTCCGGAGTTCAAGGATTACGTCAAAAGATTGCGGCAGTTCCAGCCGACCCGTTTGAGCGCGCCGGCCATGGAAACGCTCGCCATAGTCGCTTACAAACAACCTGTCTTGAAAGCGGAGATCGAGCGCTTGCGGGGAGTGGAAGTCGGCGGAATTCTCCGTCTGCTCATAGAGAAAGGCTTGATCCGCATTGTGGGGAGGAAAAATCTGCCGGGTAGACCTATTATTTACGGCACCAGTCGGAAGTTCCTGGAGCTGTTTGACCTCATGGATCTGTCGGCCCTTCCGACACTGGAGGAGTTCTTCCAATGGACTGGAGAAAGCGTCGATGGCGCTAGAAAGGATTCATAAAATTCTGGCCCGCTCGGGGTGCGCTTCGAGGCGAAAGTCGGAAATGTTCATCCTTCAGGGTCGGGTTACGGTAAACGGGAGGATCGTAACACTTCCCGGAAGCAAGGCGGATCCGCGCACGGACGCCATCTGCCTGGATGGGAAGCCTGTTCCCTCGGCCACGAGGCGCGTGGTGCTCATGCTCAATAAACCCAGGGGAGTGGTTACCACGATGCATGATCCTCAAGGCCGTTCCACCGTGGCGGATCTGGTGGCCCACTTGCCGCGCCGTTTATTTCCCGTGGGTCGACTGGACGAAGACAGCGAGGGGCTGCTCATCATGACGGATGACGGGGATCTGTCCATGCGAATTCAGCACCCGCGGCATGGGGTTCTGAAAACCTACGAAGTCCTGGTGCATGGGCTCAAAGGAACGGAACAGCTCGACCGCTTGACCCAGGGAATTCTCCTGGAACACGGTGTGGCAAAAGCGATAGAGGTGAAACTACTCCGCCAGAGCCCCCGGGAGGCATGGATCAGCGTCCGGATTGCCGAAGGCAAGAAACGACAGGTGCGACGCATGTGCGCCGAGGTCGGGCTTCATGTGATTCGGTTGAAACGAGTGGCTATAGGCGGGCTGAAGCTGGGGAGCCTTCGTCCAGGGGCCTTTCGAGCTCTAAAGCCCGATGAGATTCGCCGCCTGCTTCGTGCCTAGCGCTGAGCGGAGTAACGGTTTTGGCATAAGGACGGCTCCGAAGGGGTCGCCCGGGAAACCGGGTTTCAGGGGTCCCGTGGGGTAGAGGACATCGCCGTTGATTCTCCGAGGGACCGCAAATCAGGACCGGCAGGAAACTTCTTTTCGACCTCCGGCGGCTTTTTCATGTCGAATACCCCCTCCCTATGAATAGTCCGCAAGTCCGGTCGCTTTATGGTCGGTAATGATCGGATCCTTGATTACAATCTGTACCCTCTCAACCAAATTGATACCCAGATACTGGTTGATGCGCCTTTCTATCTGTTTTGCCAGCTTGTTTCCATTCAATGCCCCGCCGTCCGGTTGGGGTGTTTTCAACACATTAAAGATCTCTCCTCGAATAGCTTCGATTTGCGCTTTGATGACATACGCTCCGTAGGATTGCACCACCAGCGTTGGTGAAACCCACGAGATGGCGTTTACATTATCCTTGGATACAGGCACCATGAAGGGCTTCAGGGGTACCAGTTCCTGCACCGATGTGCCGATTTCCCTGGTGACCCGGTGTGCCCGTTCGCCGTTTCGGTCCCGGATGGATGATGAGATTTTCATCCACGTGACGACGAAGATGAGTGACAGGACTGCCAATAGAATGCCTCCGGCAAGCCGGAGACGGGCCCTGGATATGGCAAGATTCAGGACCGGCCGCTTGGACGGCCGCTTGGACGGCCGGTGCAGGGCCGGAGAATCGGAATCCCTGCGAGGGCGTGAGGAGTCGAGGTCTTTGCGCGGCTCTTCTGAAGGAGGCTTCGTTTTTGGGGAAAGTTCGTCATCCTCGACCTCCATCAAGTCCAGTTCGGCCAATTTTTCATTCGGCGCGACCTTTCCTTTCGCCTTGTCGTCAAAACTCTCCCAATCGAAACCGTCGTCGAAAAGCACCTTCTCTGTGATTCCTTTCCCCTTTTGGTAGACCTTCTCGGTCTTTACCTGGCTTTTTTTGTCCTCGCGGAGGTCGTCGACTTCCATGGGCATATCCTTTTCATACCGTAGTAAAAGGATTCGACGCTTTTTGCCTCCAGTGTCAAGGCAGCGCCTCAACGGGAGTTTCAAGCAAAAACCGTGCCCCATGATCGGTCCGGGTGCAGCGGAGGATGGTCGCCGGCTCATGCAGGTACCCCGTGGAAACCGGAGGCTTCCGGGGACACGAGTTCTACGACTGAACGCCTCGCTGCATGGAATCCGATGGCCGTCGGCTCGAACGGGAAACACCTTTCACGCCGACAGGGGTACGGAATCCCCCGAAAGGGCCGTGCGCCCGCGAGCAGTAATATGTCGCATGGTTTGCGATTGGTATTGCAGGCGAGGAACATTTTTACGATAATGCGTATTGATAATACGTATTTATGTGTTTACTCAATTCAGTGGGAGAGAGGATATGCGAGCTATAGCAAAGTGGAGCGGTATGCTGCTGCTGGGTTTTCTGCTGGGCACTCCGGTGTTTGGGGCGTATGACGGGATTTACAGATCCGACGACGGAACGATGAACGCTGTCGTTCAGACATACACGGATCGTTCGGCCTTGATTGTACTCACGTCGGATCTGTCGAAATGGCATTTTTTTAACGATACCGATTACGTGAATGCGGTGAGCGTTCCGGATCTGGCCGGCAACGGATATCATTTGGACTGGAATTTCGTAACGGAGACCAAATCCCAGGCTGCTCTGAAATCCCCGGACGGCGTGATTGTCCGCTGGGAAATGGATCGCGTGTTCTCCGCTCCCGCGGACACATCCGGGACAACTCCGGCAGGCGAGGGTTGGTACGCCCCTGCGGACAACAGTGTGAACATAGTGTACCAAACCTACACTTCGGGATTCGAAATTGTAATCGTTTCGAAGGACTTCAGTTCCAGCTATGTGTTTCTGGATCCCGGACTGTACGCCGGCTTGGATATCGGCGACCTGGGCGGGCTTGGCGCCCGTCTCACCCTTTCGCTGGTCAGTGAGAATCAGGTATTGGCGCGCATGTTCCGGCCGGATCGGACCCAGACTACCTGGCTGGCGAACCGAACGCACCGATCTCCCGGAGAGACTCTGCAACTGGCCATTTTGGGATGTGACTCGCTGGCGGGTAAGTTGGATGCCTCTTGCACCACTCTGGCGGATCGTTTTACTTGTGAAAGCTCATGCACATTTTACACGGAGAAGCTTTTCGGAAATGACATTCGGTTCTGCCTGGGCAATGTAGACTGTGTCCAATCCATCTCAAACTGCGAAACGGACAATGGCTGGATCCGTTTCGAGGTGGGTGTGTTTTATCCCGATCAGTGCGTTCCGGAGCTTCGGGCCGGATGCTGCTTTTCTTACGAGAACCCGCTGCTACTGGAAGACCAGCCGTCCACCGACACCTCCGCCGGCGTGAGAACCTTTTTCGTTACGCTTCCGGACGACGGGTTCTGATACGCCCCCCGGCAAGCCGGAGCCTTTTCGTTGTCGAGTGTGGGTCAGGACTACCCGAGGCTCAGGCGATCGAGGAGATGAGCCAACTGGACCTCGGGGTCCCCATCAGGTACGCTCAAAGCACGGGCCACGCCGGCGCTCGGCCCCAATCCAATCCGGACGGAGAGAAGAATCCGGCCCTCCCTGTCGGCAACTTCAGCGAGTTCGGCATCATCCATATTCGCCTCCTGATGCACGTCATACCCTTTCTGCCTCAGTTTTTCACCGAGGGCGTCCGCCGTTCGGTCCGTGAGAAATTTCGGCGACCTTAGCGGAAAGGAACGAAAGCGCACCAGCGGCCCTATGTCAATGGACTCGAATACGGGAAAGAGGCTGACGTAGTCGTTGTCTTGAAGTAAGCAGGATGGGTTTACCGAGCGGCCGTTCACCAGCGCCAGTTCCACCCTTTCCACCGGTATGCGGAGGCTGTTCAGGAGAGCGGATACGGTCGAGTCCTCAGGAAGCTCGTGAGAGAATGCCCGTTTCCTTTGCTCGACGGGCAAAACGTCGTTGAGTTCCTCATAAAGACGCACGGTAACGATCATCGCATTCGCTTCTGTTCGCCTCGGTTCCGGAAGCGACGATGAAAGAAGCCCTTCCCGATCGCCGGGCATCGACGGAAGGCGGTTTCATGCACGAAGGCAACGGAGTTCTAATGAACGTGCGCCACCCAGCGTCTTGAAATAGTTCTGAAATGCTCTATGCGCTCCGGGCTGTACGGTTTTACTTCACGCAGAGGAGGAGCGAGAACGTCTTGAGCCCGGAAATTCTGCAACCGCCAGCCGCGGCACCCTTTCAGGCGCATGGCCATATTCAAGATCTCGTTTTCCCCGTGCAACGTTGGAACTACCGTGGTACGGAGTTCATATTCGATATTGCTGCCCGTAATGAGATCCAGGGAACGTTCGATGACATCCACATCCATCTCGATTCCCACGCACCGGCTGTACTGAGCCGAGTCGAGGGGACCTTTTACATCCATAGAGATCGCGTCCACCAGTCGAGCTTTAATCAACTTCTCGAGTACGTCCGGCTTTGTGCCGTTGGTATCCAGTTTGACGCGAAAGCCTTTTTCCTTGAATTCCGAGATGAGCCGAGATAGTCCGGCATGCAACGTAGGTTCGCCTCCGGTGATGGTGATTCCGTCTATCCAACCCTGAAACCGGATCATACGACTCAATATCTCGTCCAGGTCGAGGCTGGGCAATTCGCCCGGGCGGGTCACCAGGGCGTGGTTGTGGCAATACGGGCACCGAAGGTTACAGCCGCCCAAAAAAAGCACCGAACTGACGTAGCCGGGCCAATCCAGAAAAGAGGTCTCGATGAATCCTTTGACATCGAAGCCTCTATCCCGGCGCAAGGGGAGGCTTTCACGCACGGGTGTTGGAGATTCCCACGACGCCGACGGGAGTGGCGCCGTGTTCTTTCAAGTATCTACTGATGCGCGTGGCTCCGGCAATGGAAGAACAATCGTCCAGCACCAGGATGGGAAGCTCTTTCTGCGCGGTTTCCACCAGTTCGTGCCAGGCCAGGTGGGCAAGAACATCCGAGTTATCAGGACTGATCCGCTCCACGGCAATACCCAATTCGGAAAGGTCGAATTTGGTCTTGATGTAGTCGCACTTGCTGCACAGGTCTTTCGTGAAAAGGGTCATCGATGCCTCCAGCTATGCCTTAAAACCGGTTTTGGGAGTCCATTTCAGGAATGTTTCTCCCGGCGCGTTCGAGCTGTTTTGGAATAAACGGTTCCTATAACGGTCTTTGAGTTCGCCCAGTTTTCCCTTATTCCAACTGGTTAGACGGGTGAAATACCCGGTGATTCGGGTAATGCCTTCCACTCGGCTCGAGCCGCAATATGGGCAGGTTTCGGAAAGGCCCCGCGATGTGCGCCCGCACTCGAGGCAGGTGGTGAACTCCGGTGAAAACGCGATCTGGTCGTTTTTGGTGTTCCGAAAGGTTTTGATGATGAAATTCGCCAGCGATTCAGGCGAAGGCTGTGTTTCGCCCAGCCAAATGTGCGTCAGCGCGCCGGCCTCGATAAGCGGATGAAACAATCCTTCGAATTTGACGCGTTCTATGGGATTCATCGGAGCCCCGACGTTGAACAGGGTCGAGTTGGAATAATAAATCTCCCCTCTTCGATGGTCCCCTTTGACCACCTGGTTCGCCTGGCCGTTGAAGTGCTTCATATCCAACTTGGCGAAACGGTAGGCCGTGCTCTCCGCCGGCGTCTGCTCGAGCACAAAGCGCATGTCGTGCTTTTCGGCCAGGCGATCCGCCGTGAGTTTCATATGGGCGATCACTTTCAATCCGAACTTCATGGCCTCTTCAGACTCGTGCAATTCTTGTCCCAGGTGGAATTGAACGAGTTCATTCAATCCGACCATGCCTACGAGAAAGGTGCATCGATGCATGCGAAGGTAGGGACTTCCGTCAGGGTCCATGTTCAGCAATGCGAGCGGGCCGCTCTTACCCAGGTCCATCAGCTTCTGAATGAAGTCCTTCTTTTCACGGTGGGCCCTTGCAGCGAGTTGAATGCGTTCGGTGATCAGATCGAACAGCCTGGCATCATTTCCCTCGGCTTCGTATGCGATCCTCGGAAGGTTCAACGTCACGTTTTGCAGCGCCGAATAGCGCATCTTCCAGGGTTCTCTGGCATCGTCCAGGTCCGATTGTTCGAGCTTGAATGAAAGCCGGCAGCATTCCGAGATCTTGGCAGTTTCTCCCCGATCGAACACAAAGTACGTGTTCCCTTTTTCAGCGGCTACACGACAGATATGATGCAGGAAATCCATGTGCCCCGGTGTGCTGAAGAATTTTTCCGTGATGTGCACAAGCGGTTTGGGAAAGAAAAACGGCCGGCCGGATCCGTCGCCTTCCAAGAATACCTCAAACAGAAGCCAGACAAATTTCTGGGAGAGTTCGATATAATCCGCATAGGTTTTCCCCGTGTATTGACCTTTCGGGCCGATGGCGGGCACGTCCTCGAAATGTTTGGGGACCTCCCAATACAGATTGATATCCGTAAAGATGGCCTGGCCCCCCCTCGCCACGGCCTGCTGAGAAAACTCGAACACCAGCATCTGAGCGAGCTGCTTGATCTGCCGGTCGTCGAGTTCTTCCAGATAAGGGGCGAAAAACAGGTTGATCGCGTCCCACCCGATGGCTCCGGCAAAGTGGCTTTGAAGCGCCGCGGCAAACTTGACCATATGAGCCAGCAGTACTTCGGCGTGTTTGGCCGGTTTGGCCATAGCCAGGGAATTCGGCAAGTTCAGTCCGAACCGCTTCAGATATTCCAGCGATTGTCCGGAGCAGTAGGGACGATCGATGAACCCCAAGTCGTGAAGGTGAATATCTCCCCTCATGTGGGCGTCCGCCACGTCCTGGTCAAATACGGTCAGCAGCGCGTATTCCTTCTTGATGCCTTCAGCCAGGGTCAGATTTGTGGCTTCCGGCCCATGCGGTACATTGGCGTTCTCCTTATTCGGGCGGAGAATCATCTGGTCCACGTCGTAGAGGGGCACGCCCAGTCGGGTATGCAGCTTGCGCGCGTTTTCCAGCCCGAGTTCGATCAGGCGTGAGTTTACGAGTTCGCGTATCAGCGGGGCTGTGATCACTTTAATCCCGGACTGCTGTATCCGTTCCTCGACGGATTCGCTGATACCGGCAGCCGTATCCGCATCCACAAAGGTTTCGCGAATGAGCGCCTCGGTGATCTTCCGGCGGTTCCAGCCCTCGATGTCCTCGCTCGAAGTCCGAACGAAAAGGGCCATATCCGTAGTCTCGGATGCGTCCTGAAGCCGCTCGTTTTTCGGGACGAACTCAAGGATGTTACTCATTTCAATCCCCCTACTTGTTGTGTAGTTTGGATCATAGAGCACCATATGTTGTGTGTCAAGAAAAAATCTTAGGGTCAGAAAAGGGGACCGATTCGAAGCAAAAAGGCGAGAGAGGATGCGGCGAGGGGATGGTTCACCACCAGCAATCCATACTCAACGGAACGTCTCGAATGTCCGTCGGATCGGGTGAAAGAAGGTGGGGACACCGGACATCCGTTGTGCTCGACCTCCGGCGCGGATGTAGATCGTCGTGTGATAACGAGAAGCTCTGTCTTAGGGATGGGGGGGTAAGTCGAATGAGTTCAGCCTCTTTTGAAGAAAGGCGGCCGCCTCAACCGGACCAGCAGGAGATAGGCGGACAGACCCGGAATCAGTACGAGGGAATCCCGAAAAAGGGTGAACCAAGACACCTTTTCGCCGGTCGGGTCCGAGGAAAAGCAACCGCAGCTGATATCCAAACCGCGGATGAGGCTCAGGCCGAGGGCCCCCATGAAGATGATAAGCAGGCCGTTGAAAAGGGTCAACGAAATCCATTCATAAAGGCCCAGGATGAGAAAAAGCCCGACCACCGCTTCGACCCAGGGAAGCACCAGGGCAAAAAGATTCACCGCGATGTCCGGCAGGAGCTTATAGTTGTAAACAACCTGGGAGAACATGTCGGGATGGCGGATCTTGTCGATGGCGGCGTAGATAAAAACGCTTCCCAGTCCAAGGCGCAGCAATCGCCAGGTCCATTCCATCCAACGGTCACTCGCCGTTGTCTTCAACTTCGGTTCCCCTCCATATCGATGATGGGGCGCCTCATGAATCGGATTCCGGAAGCTCCATATCCGTTGCTTTCCGGGTGGCCCTATGCCGGTCTAATCAACGGAGCCGGTTTCAAGAGGTTGGCCCATTTCTTCCCATTCCCGGACCCCTCCCAGGTACACCATCACGTTTGAATAGCCGTTCAGTAGCAGGCTCTGAGCGAGTTCATCACTCATGTCGCAGGTAACGTCGCTGCAGTAGGTAACGATCAGTGCCGCTTGCGAGAGGCGATCCGCCAAATTCGGGAAAGCGGTTCCGAATTGGTTGATGGGCAGATTCAAAGCCCCTCTGATGTGTCCTTCGACAAACCCCTCCGGGTCGCGGGCGTCGAGGAACAGCGCGGTTCCTGATTGGAACAGGTTTCGGGCCTCTTCGGACGAGATGCCGGAGATTCCCTCCGGCAGGGTTCGACTGCGCATCCGTGCGTTCCAGTCCTCGAACCAAGGGATGCCGTCGCTGCGAAAGGTATTGAAGCCTGCCGCTAATATGATACTGGCCGTTACAACCAAAAGCAGGCCTTTGAATTGGCGTTGTAACCAGGATCTTGTATCGCTCTGCATCATCAAGGCTCGTTCAAGAGGCGCGAAGCCGGAAAGCCCGAAAAGGGTGAACTTGCCATTGTCGTTTGCATCCGAAGAACACGAACCGATCCTGTAAAGCGTTCCATCGACTGTCCGCCAATGGCGTGCGGAGCACCGGTCTCCTCGATGGACCACGGGTCGATTCAGTACCCACAGAACGTTGCCGGAAAAGATAGTTTAATCCATCCGCCGGTAGCTTTGCAATCCCGTCGGCCCGATGATTAAAGCGTTGACACTTTTCTAACTTTTCCGCTACGTTTATGTGCAGGATTTTAGAACGACTTTCGGAAAAGTGCAGGCTCGAAAAGGAGGAATGGATGGGGGCAACAAGAGAAACATCCTCGGAGCAGAAACTGATCTTGACCTACCAGGACATCATTGCGTTGGGTGTCAAGGGGGAACTGCTGGTCGGCGGCAAGAACTACAACATGGCGATCCTGAGCCAGATCAAGGGCATTCGCGTTCCTTCTTTCCGAGCGGTGTCGTCCAGGGCCTTTCATATGCTTCTGGATCAATCCAACGTGAACGCGGAGTTGGTGCGCAGACTGGTCGACCGGGAGTTTAAGAGGATAGACTGGTCGAGCGAGGAAGTCACCGAGGATCCGGAATCCCTGCGCACCTTTGTTCGGGCCGTGGCCGACCATGTTCGAAAAGATCCTGCCCGGAGTGCAAAGACCATCACCCTGCGTTCGTTTGTGGACATCATACTGGAAGCCTTTACGACTTCGCACGAAGACGTGGATGCGCTTCGAAAGCGATCCATGCTGGTTCAGGTCGCCATACTGTCGGTGGATGTCCCGAACGAAATCGAGAAAGCCATACGCCAGGCGCATCGGGAAATGACCAAGGAGGCGGGTGTAACGGATCTGAACATCGCGGTTCGGAGTTCCGCGGCCGGCGAGGATTCGAGAAGAAAGGCTTTCGCGGGACTACAGGACACGTATCTGAACATCCGCACCGAGGACGCGGCCATTCAGGCCTATCAGTGGGACTGTTCTTCCGCCTACAACTTCCGCTCCCTGTCCTACCGGAGAGAGTCGATCCTGGACGCCATTCGCGAGGCCGAAGCAAAAGGGGACGCGTCCATAGCCGAAAAAGCCCGAAAAGAATGGGGGATCCGGAATACGTCCCTGTCCGTGTGCCTGATGCGCATGGTGGATCCGGTCATTGCCGGAACGGCGTTCAGCGCGGATACGGCCACGGGATTCCAGGGCGGTCTTAGAAAGACGCTCGTCAGCATAGACGCAAGCTGGGGAATCGGGGAAGCCATTGTCGGCGGTATCGTTACGCCGGATAAATATGTGGTGTTTGAACGGGATGACGAGCGTGAAGTCATCCTGAAGACCATGGGATACAAGAACAAGCAGTATGCTTACGACGCCGCGCAAAACGGCACCGTGTTAATGGATGTTCCGGAACGGAAGGTCTACGAATGGTGTCTGACCGTGGATCAGGCTGAAGCCATCGCCAGGGGAGTGCGGCTGATCCGGGACGCCTATGATGGCATTATCATGGACACGGAATTCGTGATCGACCACATGGGAAGGCTTTGGTTCGTACAGGCGCGACCGGAAACCCGATGGAACGAACTGTATTCCACCAAACCGGACATCATCCACATGCGGCGCATGGAAGTCGAAGCGTCGGAGCTTCAATTCGCCCGGGTCATTCTGGAAGGTAACGGAGCCAGCCGGGGCGCGGGCGCGGGCACGGTCCGCTTCTTGAGCAGTGCGCTGGAGTTGAACAAGATCAATCCCGGCGATGTCTTGGCGGCGGAACGCACGGATCCCGACATGGTTCCCGGTATGCGGATTGCCTCGGCCATATTGGCTGCCGCAGGAGGCGATACCTCCCATGCGGCCATTACCTCGAGGGAATTGGGCATTCCGGCGGTCATCGGAATCAAGAAAAGCGAAGCATTGCGGTCGTTGGACGGGAGGGCGGTTACCGTCGACGGCTCCAGGGGGCTCATCTACGACGGCATTCTGAGTTTGGAGGAATTCGGAGACGACATCGACGTTAAGGAAATTCCTCCCACCTCGGCAGGCATCGGACTTATCCTGGCCGATGTGGGTCAAGCCATGATTCTCTCCCGCTTGCGAGAGATCCCGGGTTTCGAGGTGGGACTGCTCCGCGCCGAGTTCATGCTGGGTAATGTCGGGGCCCATCCGGCCGCACTGGAAGCGTACGACCTGGGCGAACTCAAACCCAAAATTAAGGAGCGGCTGGCGCATCTCAAGCACAAGCTGGACGATCACATGCTCGAGCTGCTGAAGCAGGGCCACATATCCATTACGTTGGATCTTCGAAGGCACGTGGCCATTATCCATGACGTGCTCGATGAGATGCTCGAAATGGATCGTGAATTCTTCTTCGAATACCATTTTCCGCCCGTGCCCAAAGGTTCCACCGCCAAGGTGTACGAACTGCTGGAACGACGCGTGGAAGAGGCTTCCCGTCATTACAGTATCCTGAGAATTACTCCGGATTTGCGTGAACATATTGCACTGGTTACCGGCGTTCGTGACGAAATCACGAACTTGGGGCAAAGCCGGCGACCGGACGCGGAAGAGACGATCCAGCGACTGAACCGGAATCTGGACGAGTTGACGGAGCATTTATCGAACTCGCCCGAGCTGAAGAGGACCATCGATCGAATCAAAGACGTGCGTGAGGATGTTGCGCTGAAATCGGGGCTCAAAGCGGAAATCGAGCAACTCGAGAGTCTGGAAGCGGAGATCGGCAGTCTGATTTTCACTCGGGGTTACAAGAGCGGCAAGGAACTCTACGTGCAGAAGCTCGCGCAGCAGCTTTCCCTGTTCTCTTTGTGCTTCCAGGGGCGGGACATTATCTACCGCACGACCGATTATAAGACCAACGAATACCGGAACCTGCTGGGTGGCAGCCTGTTCGAGTTTCATGAAGACAATCCCATGATCGGGTACAGAGGCGTGGGCCGGGGCGTTCACGATTGGGAGTTCGAGGCTTTCAAAACGGCTCGCAGCATTTTCGGCGCGAGAAATCTGCACATCATGTTTCCTTTTGCCCGAACGGTGTCACAGACGAGACACGTGATTCACTATATGGACAAGGTCCACAATCTCAAAAGCGGACAGGACGGTCTGAAAGTGATCCTCATGTCCGAGATTCCCGCCAACGCGATTCTCTGCAAGGAGTTTATCAACGACGTGGACGGGTTTTCCATCGGATCGAACGACATGACGCAGCTCGTGCTGGGTGTGGACAGGGACAACGCCAACCTGCAGCATGTATACGACGAGGAGGATCCGGCGGTCGTCTGGGCGATCCTGGCCACCATCTTTTCCGGGCACAAGTACTCGAAGAAAGTGGGATTTTGCGGACAGGGCGTGGCCAACTCGGAGGTGATTCGGGGCGTGGTCGCCATAGCGGGCATCACCTCCGCAAGTGTGGTACCCGACACGTACGCCCAAACCAAGCGCGACGTTTCGAAAACCGAGTCCGAGCGGATACCGATCCAAAAGCTTGGATCGTGGATCAAAGACCGTATGTTGAATCGGGTCATCGAATTTCTCATTGAACAGGGGGCCGATGAAAAGCAGGTTCGACGGAAATCGGCTCAGGAACTGTACGACCTGCATCTTCAGGATCAAAACGACCTGTTGAGGAAGATAAAGGACACCAAGGACTTGGAGGCGCGGGCCGAACTCCGAAAGGAATACGAAGCACTTTCGAGCCGGGATAAGATGTACGTCTACGCTACGTGGGACTGGGACCGGACCGTGCTCGACGCCCTGAGGCAGGGCGGATTCGACAGTTACGAGGCATTCGAGGAGCACCGGAGAGCAAAGGCTTCGGCTAAGGCAAAACCTGTGGCAGTGCAGTCCGCCAAGAAAGAGGAAGCGGGCGAAAAGACGGATTCCGTGGCCACGGCCGTTTGAGCGGTGAGAGCCTGCTGGAGCAATAGTACGAAACTCCGGCGACCGTAGCCCCGAGATTGTTCGATGGACAAAAGGCATAAAGGGGGAGCCGCACTAGCGGTTCCCCTTCGTTGTTTTTCGAGGCGCCGTACTTGAAATCCGCCACATCGGACTGAGATCTCAGGGTGCCGTAACCGCCTATCGCAAGCTTATCTCCGCCCTTGAAGGTGAGCCCGGATCCAGTGTTTTTCCAGCAGGCGGTCCACCTGGGAAGGCGTTCGAACCCGCTTGGATTGGATCTGTTTTCGCTTGATCCAGACGGAGCCGAGAGCGCGATACGCATCCCATTTGGCTTTTAGGAACGTGCGGCCCTGTCTCCGCTTCTGCCAATACGCCCATGCCATCAAGCGCAACGTCACGGTCGGCAGCAGGTATTTCAGCATCAGACGACCGGGCATGTTTTTCAGGTACACCCACTCGAGGTTCCGGCTGTTGTGGTAGGTGACGAAAGGTGATTTCTCGCCCTTGGTGGCGCTCACCCGGTGGTACACTACCGCGTCGGGAACAAAGAGGCAGGTCAAGCCGTACAGCACGGCCCTGAAGCAGAGGTCCACGTCCTCGAAGTAGCAGAAGAAATCCTCGTCGAAGCAGCCGGCAACGTCGAAGTACCGGCGGCGATAAAATCCGGCGCATGCGCTGGCGCCGAATACGACCCGGCGGCGGGAGAAGATCGAGCTACGGGGTTGACGCTCCCCCCGTTTCTTGGCGGAGCCCGCGATGGTGTACACGTCTCCGGCGCTGTCGATGGTGTCGCCTTCGTTCCGGCGGAGAATCATGGACGCAAACGAGTCCGCCCCGGGATGATCTCCGGCCGCGTCAAGAAGCTTTTCCAGCCAGTCGGGCGCAGCCTCGGCGTCGTTATTCAACAGCGCGATAAAGCGGCCTCTGGATTCCCGAATACCCGCGTTACAACCGCCGGCGAAGCCACGATTGCTCGGCAGGGCCAGCAGCCGGAGACCGGGTCTGTTTTGCAGGTAGGGAACGCTTCCGTCCCAGGAACCGTTATCCACAACAATGGTCTCGAAGGAACGGCAGGTCTGCTTCTCCAAACTGTCCAAACAATGCGGGAGCACCGTCCGTCCGTTGAAGTTCGGTACGACGATGCTGACTTCGGGCGGCTCGACCATATTTACGGGCGTCCTTCGGGCATGCGGCGATTAGTTCCTCAGCGTAGCATCCGGGCGTATGAGGGTCAGGTTGGGGTTGTAGCAGGGGTCATCGGCGATAAGGCGTCCCCAGCGTTCGTGCATGTATCGGACCTCTTCCCCCCGGTCCGGCGCCCGACCCCGGGTGACCGATTCGTAATGGATTAAACAGGAATAAGGCGTGTATACGATCCGGTAACCGTTTTCCACCAAACGGAGGCAATAGTCCACGTCCTGAAAAGCAACGCCCAGTTTGGGCTCGAAACCGCCCATGTCCCGGAATAGTTCCCTGGGGGTCATCATACAGGCGGCGGTTACGGCGCTGACATTTCGAACGGTGTTGATCCAGCCCTGATATCCCGGGCTGGCGCTATGCAGCCCCTGAAATATATGACCCGCTACGGTGTTGTGGCTGAGCCCGAGGACCACACCGGCGTGTTGGATGGTGATATCAGGGTAGATCAGTTTTGCTCCCACGGCTCCGACGCCTCTCAACTGGGCATACTGGAGAAGAGCTTCGAGCCATTCCGATTCGATGATCTCCATGTCGTTATTGAGAAAAAGCAAGTATTCTCCTCCGGCTGCTTCTGCTCCCTGGTTCATCATCAACGAGAAATTGAAAGGATAGGGCGCCCTCAGGGTCTTTACGCTCGAGTGTTTCAGATAGGCGCGTGTCTTGGGGCCGCTCTGATTGTCCACTACGATAATCTCGTAATTGGGCCAGGAACTTTTTTCCCTCAGTGACGTGAGGAGTTTGTCCAACAAAGGCAGTTGATCTCGAGTCGGGATGATGATGGAGACCTTGGGCCGGCCCCCGATGTCAAATTTTACTCTGAAAAAATTAAAGAACGCTCCGAACCCCACATCACCGCGCAGATTCCGTCGTTCCAAGGCGTCGCTGAGGGCCTTCCGGCTGAACCGGTTCGTGTCTTCCATGGCTCGTTCCCGGCTGGAACGAGAGTCGTTATGAACGCGCCAATGGTAAAGCACCTTGGGGATGTGATAGATACGATCCGTTTTCTCGGAGGCTCTGAGGAGGAGATCATAATCCTGGCTTATAGTGAACCCATTCCGAAACCCGTGAATCTCTTCAAGTCCCAGAGCGCGTGCGGTTCCAGCGTGTCGTCATGATCGAGGAATGCGACGAATTCCCCTTTGCACATGCTCAGGCATGCGTTGGATGCTTCCACGATGCCCTGGTTATCCGGAAGAAATCGGCACCGGATTCTCGGGTCCGACTCGACGGCGGATCGGATGACCTCACGGACTTCCGTTTGAGTCGAACCATCGTCCACCAGACACAGCTCCCAATTGGAATACAATTGTCCGCGCACCGAATTGATGGCCTGGGAGAGAAAGGCCGGATCCGTATTGTACGTCGGAGTAGCAATGCTGATCAGAGGTTTCCACGCCCAGGAGTCCGCTTCTTTCCGCATCCGTCCGGCGTTGACATGGTTGGCGTTGCCGTTTCGGATCCTCGCTTTGTACTGCTCCAGAAGCAGCGGCGCGGCGGTCACACTGGGCCGTCTCACAAGGCGGCGAAAGGCGGTCAGGAATCCCCAGGTCCGGACGTACCGGATGGGGGTTCGAAGGACGTTCACTATCGGAAAAAAACGGTCTCGGAATCGAAAGTAGGTTTGCAGCAGCCGCCAACCTCTGCCGGAATGGATGTATGAGATGGTGGCTTCCGCCTTCTCCGCCCGTTGTCGAACGCTTTCCACTTCCAGGGTGAGGTTGCGCACCGTTCGGGAAGCCAGATCGAGCCTCTTTCGAAGCTTTCGGAGTCTCTTCTCTGCGGCTGTGACTTTGAATTCGGAATGGCTCTTTTGCTCGAGTAACCGTTGCTGGCGCTTGAGATCGAGTCCGACGGTGACTCGATCCGTCGATCGCGTTTCATGATGCGTCGGATGCTTCGGGCCCTTAACGCGTAGCAGGAATTCGTGGATGGGCTCCACGCTCTTATCCCAGGAATAGGTATTGCGCGCCAGATGAAGGGAGGATTTTGAAGCCTCTGTACGAGCCGATTCGTTTCCGATGTACTCGGCCATGGCCAAAGCGAGGGCGTCGGGATCCAGGGGAGGCACCGTGCGCCCCGCTCCCGCTTCTTCGATGGTACTGCACAGACTGTCCCCGGAAGTGCAGACAATGGGTAAACCGCCCCACAAGCAATCGATGATACGCGTTCGGAAGGAATAGGTGGTTTCATGCGAGGCTTTCGAGCTGATGACGGCAAGATCGGATTCGAGATACAAGATCCCCCGGTCCTCGTAGGCCACCCAGGGGTGAAAAAAGACGTGTTTGTGCAGCAGATCCAATTCCGACGCAAGTTTTTCAGCCGTTTCCACCCCGGCTTCGGAAAATTTCGGCGAGATGGGATTCTTGGCGCCCACGAATATAAGGGCGGTGTCGGGATACTGATTGATCAGTTTACGCAGGGCCAGGATGGGCGTTTCGGAATCAAACCACGGATACAGACCTCCCGGACAGATAATGATGTTCCAGTTGCCGGGGAGTCCGCCACCGCGAAAGAGAACCAGATCTCCTTTCCTTTTCGGAGGATCGGAAGGGGCGCCGGTGGGCACTACGGCCAGAACTTGCTCGGGCAGCGTCTCGGGAGTGATTCGGCCCGCCAGAGAGAGCATGCCCAGGTAAAAGTCTTTCTGGCGATCGTTGGCGCATACAAACAGGTCGCCCGCCGTAAGGGCTGCATCCAGATTGGCTCGTACATTGCTCAGCCGATCGAAATGTTCGTCCCGGTCCCGGAACAGGACCCCGGACTCGAGTAACGCCATGAACTCGGGATCAAACAGATCGATGACAATGGGAACGCCCTTGGCCTTTTCGTATAAGAATTCTCCTAAATAGTGAGCCGCGAAAACGGCGTCGGCATCTTTGCACAACGACTCGAAATTGTGTTCATCCCACCGGACCACTCGAAAATGGTCCTTGACGTCTTCGGCGTCGGGCAAACGATGGGCCTGAGCCAGGACGATCTCGTGGCCCAGGCGCGAAAGGGCGCGGGCTATTTCCAAGGTGCGGATAGCCGGTCCCGATAGAAGGCCTCCTCTGGGGTAAACTTCGAACGTACTGATAACGAGCAGTCGAGCCATGTAGTTTTTCAGAACCTGCGTGAAACCGTTATGGACCATGGCGCCGGATACGGGGAACGCTCTGTGCCGACGCGGTTACCTTCTACCATGCTGTATCAGAAAAACAAGCAAAAAGACGCGTAATCGTCCGGAGAAGGCCGGGATGAGGGCATAGTCCATTGCAGCGGGGATTCAGCCATAAAAGGCTTCGATGCTTTTTCCCCGGCGGTGGTTCCCCAATACTTGTGAAATCAGGGAGTTATTGATATGATCCCGAACTCGGGAGTAAGGTTCGTTTTCAGGCCCCGATCCGCTGGACGGTCCTCGGACAAGGGTGTTGACAAAACCGGCGCCGGACTCCTAAACGTGAATTTTTCCGAGAGCAATAACGGTCCGGTTTGACCCTTCTGTCTATCTCGGCTTTTGAGAAGCCGGGAGCATGAAGCCCGGGGCCGTCGGCGCGCTCTCAACGCGCATAAATTAAACGACGCAAAAGCGAGAAGCAGAAAAGTGAATTCCGACAACCCGTTAGTCTCTATCATCGTGCGGACCAAGAACAGACCTAAGTTGTTGCTTCGAGCCATATCCAGTATAGCAAGCCAAGACTATCGGCCCATCGAGGTGGTGCTGGTCAATGACGGGGGTGCACAACCCGATCCGGAAGCCGTCCGTCAAGCAGCGAGCGGCGCAACGATCGAGGTCGTATCCCACGAGCGCTCGAAAGGACGTGCCCAGGCGGCGAACGCAGGCCTGGCCAAAGCTCGGGGGGAGTTCATCTGTTTCTTGGACGACGACGATGAATTTCTGCCGGACCACGTTTCCACGTTGGCCGGAGTGCTCAAGGATCTGGATTTCAAAGTCGCGTATTCGGACTGCCAGCCTGTGTATACCTCCTACGATGCGGACCGACGCTCTTTCAGCGACCACCGCTTAAAACCGATGATTTCCGTCGATCCCGACCCCGAGTTGCTCTACCATGAAAACTATATTCCCTTCATCTGCCTGATGGTGACCAGAGAGGCTCTGGACAAAGCAGGTTCTTTGGACACGAACTTCGAGCTGTATGAAGATTGGGATTTCGTTTTACGGCTGTCCAAACTGTTTTCGTTTTACCACGTACCTCGGATAACGGCCCTCTATAGACAATGGAACCGTCGCGGGCAGATGGCATTCATCGGGGGGAGGGTCGCTGAAGACGCCTACCTGAAAGTGGTCCGCAAACACCATGAAGAGTACTCGCCTGCCGTGCTCCTCCGCCTGTATCACGAGAAAAAACATGTGGACAACCTGCTTGCGAATCGGGAGCACAAAGTGAGCGCAGGCCGGCGGGCCATCCTCCAATTATCCGGCATCCTGAAACGAAAAATCGCCCTCGAGCGGGAGATCGTTGGGGAGCATCGACGCACGATCGAACAGCCGGACCACCACATCGGACAGCTGAACGGCAAGATTGAAGGTCTCAAGGCGGAGATCGACGGATTGCTCAGAACCCTCGATCACAACCGAAACCAGATGCTCCGCCTGCAGGCGGAACGTGGCGAACTCCAGGCGGGATTGGAAGCCGTATACAACACGTTGGGATGGAAGGTGCTCCAGAAATTCCAGCGTGTCCAGAACCTGTTGTTTCCACCCGGCACCATCCGTGGATGGCCGTATCAGACCGCCAAGAAGGTGTTGAGTACCCTCATGTCCGGGGGAGTGCGGCTGCTGATTCAGCGCGTGCGGATCAAGTTTCGGCGGGCATCGGGACGGTCGAAGGCGGCCCAGAGGTACGTGTTTTCCGTACCCAAGCTATTTGACGCGTTTCATGAGCCTCTCGATGTGAAACTGTCTATCGTCATACCTACTCTGAACGCGGGGCCCGAGTTCGAACATGTCCTGCAGAAGACCCTGGCTCAGAAAGGCCTTCGCGGAGTGGAACTCGTCGTGGTGGATTCCGGATCCACGGACGAGACCGTGCGATTCGCCTCCGACGCCGGAGCAAAGGTGATACAGACAAAGCCGGAAGAGTTCGGCCACGGTCGCACGCGGAACCTGGGCGCGGAAAACGCCACGGGCGAGTTTCTCCTGTTCATGACCCAGGACGCCATACCGGCCGGAGAGTACGCGGCTTATCAGATGGTCAAGACCCTCATGGACAATCCCGAGCTGGCGGCTGCTGCCGGAAGGGAAATTCCGCGTGTGGACGCCGACATGTTCGCCTGCTGGCAAATCGCCAATCATCGGAAGTCGCTGGACCTCAACGCGGACTCCATCCTGACGGCCGAAGCGGCCAGGCTGCCCAAACTTGCTCCTTTCGAAAAGCGAAAGATCGCCCAGCTCAACAACATCTTCTGCTGCCTGCGCAAAAGCGATTTCGACCGGTTCAAGTTCCGTGCGGTGGAATACGCCGAAGATCTGGATCTGGGGCTGCGGTTGCTCGAAGGGGGTCGCAAACTGGCTTACCTTCATTCCGTGGGAGTGATCCATTCTCACAATCGGCCGCCTGCGTATTTTTTCAAAAGAGGTTTCGTGGACTCGTACTGGCTGAGCGACCTGTTGGGCTACGACGCGCCGGACTGGAAACAGCAGGGATTCAATTCGTTCGGTCAGTTCTTCAGAAACAACATCCCCCTGTTGGGCGCGGCCTGCGCCTTGGCCGACGCCGTTGGCAGCGACCGGAACGATTCCATGCAGTCCGTGGTGCGCAGGCTGCGGGAGATCTATCGTCATGGGGAACAGGCAGACGAAACCGGCCTGAACGCGTGGGATCCGGTCCTGCACGACATGGTCCGTTCGCTCGAGGACACGGTATCTCGGGACGGCCGCGAGGATTCACCTTCGAACCGGCCGCCGTATCTGCTGGGTCCTTTTGAAGAATCCCTCGAGCGGTTTTACGCATTTATGTTGCACTATTCGTCCCTCGACGGCAATCTGGAAAGCGTTCAAACCGGCATCGTGAAACTGGCCGCCGTATATCTGGGAGCCCAGTTGGGGGCGGCGGCCTTCTATTTCAAGAACATGACGAGAACTCCCGGAACGGCCCAGGACAAGGACATCCAGGCCGTCGGGGAGGTGTTGAAGGCCGGCATATGAATATCTGTTGCGTGGTGCATAACTTCTTTCCTCACTTTTATACCGGCACCGAACGGTATATACTCAATGTCGCCAAACAGCTACAGAAGATGGGCCACCGGGTGGAGGTGCTCACCTACGGGCTGAAGGATACGGAAGGCTCGGGCTGCAACCCGTCCATCATCCGCTACGACTATGAATATGAAGGGGTGCCCGTGGTATCTTACCGCCATGCGGTGCTTCCGTCCGAGATCCATTACCGTATCTTCTATCCGGACCTCGAGCTCTGTTTTCAGGACTATTTTTCCCAATCCACCTTCGATCTGGTTCAAGTGGCTCATCCCATGCGAGTGGGAAGCTCCGCGCTCAAGGTGGCCAAGTCCCTCGGCATTCCCACGGTGCTCACCCTGACGGACTTCTGGTTCCTGTGCCCGAGGGGGCGCATGTATCAGCCGGACTTCACCATCTGCCACAATCCGGAAGAAGGCAACCGGTGCATCTCCACGTGCGGCACCCCGCTGAGTGTGGTCAAGCGCTACCTTGAGGCGAAGCACGTCTTCTTCAATCTGGCGGACAAATTGCTGGCGCCGTCACGCCTGTTGATCGAGATCTTTCATCGCCTGGAATGGGGCAGGGAGATCCATCTGGTCAAGCATGGATACCTCTACGGCGAAGTCCCGCCGTCGCGCCGCTCGACCGGCCGAACAGGTCCCGTGCGAGTGGGGTATCTCGGTGCCGTATCGCACGTCAAAGGAGTGGACTACCTCATCGACTGTTTCAAGCAGGTGTCCGGAGACCGCATCGAACTGGACATATACGGGGGTCAAATCGACGAGAAAGAATGGTATGATTTGCTTGTCAAGCGGGCGGGCAACGATCCGAGGATTCGGTTCAAAGGCCGCTACGCCATCGAGGACCTGCCGGAGATCCTGGGCAACCTGGACGTGGTGGTCGTGCCCTCGAACACGTTGGAAAGCTACGGCCTCGTGGTCATCGAAAGCATGGCGCACCACACCCCGGTGATTGCCTCGGACGTGGTGGGCGCCGCTTACGAATACATCGATCACCAGGAGAACGGTTTCATCTTCAATTTGAACGAACCCGAGACCTTGACCCAGATCCTTCGTTCCCTGGCCGACGAGCCGGAAATCGTCGAGCGATGGCGGCGAAACATAAAACCGCCTCCACGCATCGAGGAGGAAGTGTTTCTCCTGGAAAACCTGTACAGTGGACTCTGCGGAGCTAAGAATTCCAAGCCCGCGTGGGCGTTTTCGTCTGAGTCGGATAATGGAAAGTAGAACGCATGCACGAATACCGGCCTAGAATCATTGGAGAGAAAGACAACAACGAGGCGGGGTTCATCCGCTTGATCGTAACGATCTGCCTGGTGGCGGTAACGTTTACGATTTCGTTCTGGGTGATGCAGTCCCTCCGACACCGGCTGGTCAGCACTTCCCTGATGGATCGGCTGCCCCTGTTATTGATCCTTCTGGTAGGGTGCGTCGTGGTGTTTGCCTACGCGCGCTTCAGGCGGGGAAGACCAGGATCGAAGGATCCGGCCGGGGAAACGGACCAAGACCCGGACGAGGAAAAGGACGAGGAAAAGGACTGATCCAGAGCAGGGCGCCCGGCCGCGGCGCACGGTCCCGGGCCGGGGGAATCGGGACCGGTCCGCCGGGCATCTGTTTTCGGGGTAAAAATCCGTTGACACCGGCGGGAGATCATGATAGGAAGCCATACTTCAACCTTTTGGCGGGGTTTTGGGCCGTTAACTCAGTCGGTAGAGTATCTGCCTTTTAAGCAGAGAGTCGCAGGTTCGAGTCCTGTACGGCCCACCATACAGGCCTTGAGGAAATCCTGCGTCGCGTCCCCATCGTCTAGCCTGGTCCAGGACACCGGCCTTTCACGCCGGCAACAGGGGTTCAAATCCCCTTGGGGACGCCAGATAGAATTCTCGGAGCACGTATCGTGCTCCTTTTTTTATGGCGACCAAGCCGAAAACGGGACCCCCAGGACATCCCGCTCTTTCACGCCGGCAATCCCGCCAAGGCGGGATTCAAAGCGCCCTGAGCACCGACAGCCACGGAAAACAATTGGCGAAGTCCCGCGCAGCGGCATTGGGGACGCCAAAGAATATCAAGGGGTTAGCCAAAACTGGCTAACCCCTTTTTGCGTCTGGTGACCAAATAGTGACTATGCAGAACCGCCTATGCCATTGTTATCGCCTTGAAATCGATGACTGACCTTAAATCATGTCCCGATCCGTCAATTCCAGTAACTCGCCCAGAAGCATTTGGATCAGCAATTAGCCTCTACTGCTCGGCACTGCCCCCATCGATACGAAATCCGGTACCGACCATGACGGAAACCCGTCATATTGCCAAAGGCGAGTGGATTGGGTTAAAATGCGTGTGTCTTTTCCTGGTTTGATTCCAAAACCATTCAGGAACGCCGCAAGACTCCGATCATGAGGGAAAAGTGTTTTCTCCAAGAACAAATTCACACTGGAAGACCTCGCCGGAGGGTATGCGAGGGCTAGCCAAACGACCAACCGTTTTAGTGTTACTGCAGGCAGCATTAGTTGCGATCTAAACCCTCCACCTTCGGTGGAGGACCCGGAAAGGTTATACCGTTCCGGCGAGAAATAGAATAGGTTCTTCCTCCGGGGAAGTGCCCAAGGGGCGGAACTGGAGGAAGAACCTATGCGCGATTGGCAGAGTCTATCCCACGTAAGGTGGGATTGCAAATACCACATATCTTTTGTGATCGGTTTTTTGAAAGGCAAGAGTGCCATACGAATCCATCGAGAGACATTGAAAGAGAAACGGGTTACGGGTTTGGAATTTTGGTCTCGGGGCTACTGTGTGAGCACAGTGGGTCCGGATGAAGAAACAATTCGAAAGTACATCCGGGACCAGGAAAAGCATGAGAAAGATCAAATGGATCTGGAATTCGAATAACGCCTGACTTCCCCAAGGGTGCTTTCCCATAACCCTAGCCCCCCTCTGGGGGGCTTCCTGAGGCCTCCCGCTTTGCGGGAGGAGTGCTCACTTATCTTCGTCTCGATTCGGACTGCTACTTAACGGAACTTAAGAATATTTAGACTTATACCCGGACAGGCCAGTTCGGAAGACACGAAGTTGATTGCGTCAATAACTAAGTCAACTTGGGATGGAGACCATTAAAGGTATGAGATGAGAAACAGAAGGCTTCGTTATGGACTATCTGAAGTGGAATAACGCAATCGGTGCACGTTTCTTTAATCCAGACCGAAGCGGGGTCCGTGTTTTTCTGTATGTCACAAAGGATGTCATTACGGAAATCGGCGCTCCCCACGATGCCGATCTCAATGATTTCATTGCTGCAGTGAAGACTGGTCCCCGCTGGAATACTCGTCTTGGCAGGGGCGTCTGCCAACAGGCCCTGCAGGCCCTCGAAGGCTGGCGAATTCGGAATTTCGTGTACCCGCCATATCTTAACTACTTAGCTTTATTTGTTCTTGCTGACACGGTTGATGTTGGTTTCGCTCGTCACGCCTACTACCCCGGTCTTCGGTCTTTGCTTGGCGAAGAACCAGAGACAGGCATGTACCCGTCATTCCTCTACATGTACCGTCTTTGGGAAGATCTTGCAGTCTGGTCAAACCAGGACAAACAAGGGGATTGGGGCATATTCGATGCGGATATTGTCGGAGAATGGAGGCACGTGGGTTTACCAAGGGCGCAGACTTTAGTCACAGACAGAGAACGCGGTAACTTGCCCTTTCTATTCGCAGAGAAAGGCTTTGATCCTCACTCACCCCCATCAGATCGGGAATTCGCCTATCTGCTCACAGAAGACCCGCATCATCGTCTGAGACCCCGTACCAAGGAGCTTCTCAGATCAAAAACAGAAGGCGATTCTTCGATTCGCGCTGCGCTGATCGAAGTGCTTCTGGGCGAACTCGAACACTGGGACGGATCGGTTACGCAACTGCCGCATGAAGACGGACACGCGTGCATTTTTTCAAGGGGAATTCTGAGTTTGGCGATGGTGTTGGATCGTACCGCAGGAACCGCACGTTTATCTCTCCGTTGCAGGACAAATCGTGAGTATCCCGATGAAGGGTTACAGCTAATTGGAGAGGGTATGCAAGAACCGTTGTACTGCTATGAAGACTGGCAGGGATGGTCAACGCCTCTTTCCGTTTCAGAAACACAACCCATCATCTTCGATCCCTCCCGTCTCGATTGGATAGACGGTCTCTCCCTGATTGATCGAGAACACTCATGGAAAACAACGTTTTCCAATCGTCCGATTAGAGTCATGGTAAGTGCGACGCCTTTTGGCTTTGACGGATTCGTAGAACACAGCCAGATACCACGAGGCAAACCGTTCTACCTGCTTGCCAACAATGAGTGTGCAGAAAAGCTTCTCTCATGGGGAAATGAGTGTTGCGATGGCTTCTCCGAAGTCAACTTGACATCAGGTTTGCCCGAGGGATGGCGTCTCTACGGAATAGGAAATGTAAATTCAGATGCTCTTATCCGGGACGACTTTCCATTTCTCGCTTTCCCAAGTATCTTGCGGATCCATTTCCGAGGCGGGCTAAGAGTGAAAGGGAATCAGTACTTCACCTTTGCGTTACCCCAGCTTGAGGTGACAGGAGCGTTTGAGGGTCCGAGTGTCTTCTGTAACGATCACCGGCTGGACTTAGATCCTGAGACAGGTATGTACACCATCCCCGACGCTATATGCGCACACAGACTCATCGTTGAGGTCAGGCGCGACGGAGAATGCATCTGTAGAAGGTCCCTGTATGCTCTGGAAACGGTGGCATGGCGAGATACGGTACCGGAAGTCTACCTTGACAAGTTTGGGCGGCATACTGAGAGCAAGGCCGGGGAGACATGCGTCGGTCCCATTGTCGATGGATTCACTCCACCGGACTTCAATCCTGAGATTTACTTTCCGCCGGGCGCGGGACACCGAGTCTACTTCGTTGGACGCAACCCCGGCGAGATCGTTGAGTGTCCGAATGAGACCATTCCCATGGATTGGCATCCAGTCTGGGCCATAGTTATGCAAGGACGAGGCAAAGGAACCGCTGTCTACTGTGGAACTGATCTGGCGAACGAAGAACCCGGAAGAACCGGCTGTAAAGATCAGAAACGATGTCGTCGATGGCGGAATGTCCTATGGTACAGCAGAAAAAGGATCACTGAACCGCCTCATCCAACGCTTCGCTCGCTGTGGGGGAAATATAAAGAGGTGGCGCGCCATGTCCGTTGATCCAAATCGCTTACTGTTTGTTATTTCTGCACGCGGTAGCATGGTATGGCCCCAATATTGTGAAGCCGTCGACTTTTTATCATCGACCCGTTCCGAGAGGGGCCGGATGACTGACGGTACAGCAACTCGGAGTGGTTTGCTCCAATGCTTGGAGGCGCTGGGCCACTGTAACGCGCACTATGAACGGGGAACGAGCACTATCGCCATTACTCCGCCCGCGCTTTGCCGCCTCCCCCGAGCCGGCTTGCCAGTCGCTGTCATGACTGGGGCCAGATGCATTCGAACACAGAAAGAGATGGCGGAAGCGGTGCGGGCACGAGGGGGATCAATCCGGCTAATTGGCGAGCGCCGTCCAGGGCCACTCGGCTTGTTGCCTGATACTATTATGTTTGAATCGGAATCGGAAGAGGCAATGGTTGACTTCTGTTCAGACCTTCGGATCCGTTGGGCCGCCGTTCCTCCAGCATGGACGCTCGTGAACTGGTGTGGGACACTATCCGAATACGAAGCAACGCTAAACTTTCAGATTCCCGAAACGTTGAACTGGACACGTTTCGATTTCAGCCTCAACTCCAATGGCTTCGTTCGCGCGACTTCTAACTCATTCCCTCGCTATACACGCTATCTCAATCCGGCAACCAAACTCCCTTTGCATGTCTTCTTCCGGGATAGCCATGGGGCAGAAGTGGATCTGAGTTGGGGACGATACCTTCTTTTGAAGTCAAAAGGCATCACCGCTACCGCGTATGATGAGAGGCGATTTAGACTCTGTGTGCCAATTAAAATACCACTTCCGACAATCGTCGCGAGAGCCGTGTGCCTGTGTTCCGGCAAGTCACCTGTCCACAGGGCAAACGAGTTTTTGGTTCAGGGCTTTGAGTGCCAGGATTGGCTGATGTTTGAAGATGTGCCACCGCAAATTGCGGTGGCTGCTCTCGCGAAAGTGGGGCAGTCTCCGGCGCGGGCAGAGATAAAATGATGATTTGCAGCGAAACTTACGTCCTTGTCGAGGAGTGAAATAGCATGCATGAAGCCGGGATGACCGATGGGAGCAGGCTGGCGTTGGTAGCGGCCTTCTACCTCTCCAAGTTTGATGCCGAAGCCCTTGCTCGCCTTGGATACTCCAGATTTAAGGAGGCGTTTGTTGACATCGGCCTGCAGCTGGGGGTAAATCCGCGGTCTGTCAAGAACAAGAGAGACGATTTCGATCCGATTTTCAGTAACGCCCGTGCAGGTTGGCATCAGAGGGAACTGGGTCCCAGTCGTCAGAAGGTCCTACAACTATTGAATGATTTAAGCTTCGATGCTCTCACTGGCTTCGTGAGAGACTTGATCCGGGACCCCGCGTATCGACAATCACGGGAGGTTATGCATGTTTTGAAGGAGTTGAAGAGGGAACGTCGCGAAAATTGGCGTTTCATCCCGCGCGGTGCCACTGGAAGGATGGCCGAAGAGCTTTTTGTCGAATGGTTTCGTGAAGGACGAACCCCGTTTCGTGGGACTATTGAGGACAGAAGAGAGGATGGATGTGGTTACGATTTCCTGGTCAGAGACGGAGAAGCTGCTCAATTTGTCGAAGTCAAAGGTGTGGCTGACCGAGAGGGAGGCGTGTTGTTCACAGACAAAGAGTGGCAGACTGCACAGGACAGCACCGAATACTATCTGGCGTTCTTTGTCAATCTCCGCAAGACCCCGGAGCTACGTGTTTTCTCCAATCCGTCTCTCTTGTTTACCCCTCGCAGAATCGTCAATCTCACTGTTCGTATAGAATGGCAGGTGTCAGCCAAACAATTGGAATCTGAGGAACATGCCCATGAATGATCCTATCGGTGCTTTTGAGAAGATCCGAGACAACTTCATCCTTTATCTTAAAACCGCGTTTGGTACACAGTTCCCTGGACTGGAACGCGAACGAGAAGAGATGCTCAGGCGGCCGGGGATTCTGAACCAGGAGCCTTGGATTGAGCCCTTGCCCCGCTACCAGACAGACAGGCCGCTTGCAGATCTTAGGCCAGAAGAGCTATCGGCGATGACCCCAGAAGCATTGGAGCGATTCAAAGATCTGGCTCGTTGTGGCTTGGTGGGTAACTATCCTCTATACACACACCAGATAGCCATGTTGCAGCTCGCAGCGGCAGGCCATAACGCTGTCGTCACCGCAGGCACAGGCTCGGGTAAGACGGAATCTTTCTTGCTTCCTCTTTTTGCATATCTCGCTTCCGAGAGCCGTAACTGGGAAGCCCCGAACGTACCCCTCCCGCACGTCAATGATTGGTGGTCAAACGAGGATTGGCAAGCCTCATGTAGGCACAACAACCGAATCACGCGATCCTACCGAGTACCACAGAGGGGACATGAGACAAGACCGGCAGCGATGCGTGCCCTGATACTTTATCCCATGAATGCCCTTGTTGAAGACCAACTGACGAGGCTTCGCCGTTCTCTTGATTCGCCCCAGACTCGCCAGTGGTGTTCTGATCATATGAACGGAAATAGAATATACTTTGGTCGATACACGGGCAATACACCTGTGCCCGGCCATGAGCAGAACCCACGGGGGAACCCGGACCGTCCACGGATCGACAGACTGGCGCGGGAGCTTGTCGACTTGGATCGTGGTGCAACGGCCGCTGCCGAGCACGCTGCGCAGAAGGAAGCGGAGGCAACAACAGAAAGCGAGCGGGAAGTAGCCCGCGATATCATCTGCTTTTTCCCGCGACTTGATGGCGCTGAGATGCGCTCTCGTTGGGACATGCAGCAGTCCCCGCCTGATATCCTCATCACGAATTACAGCATGCTCAGTATTATGCTAATGAGGGAAGCTGACTCGCCGATATTTCAGCAGACCCGACAGTGGCTTGAGCAGCCTGGTAACGTCTTTCATCTGATAATCGATGAACTTCACCTGTACCGTGGCACTTCTGGGACTGAAGTTGCTTACCTCTTGCGCCTTTTGCTTCGCAGGTTGGGCCTCACCCCCACTGATCCAAAGTTGCGCATTCTTGGCTCCAGTGCGTCCCTCGATCCCGGCAATGCTGATAGCTTGACTTTTCTATCCGACTTTTTCGGGTGCGAGTGGGAACCGGAACAGATTATCCCTGGCTCTGAGGAGCCGATCCCTGACGTAGGAGGCCCGCCTCTTGACAGCGCCTCCTTTGCGGCCTTGGCCCGAAGCTACCAGGAGCACAACGAAGAAACCTTCACGGAATCGTGCATCCAGTTGGCTGCTACACTCGACCCAGAGGCAGGTGGCGACGACCCTAAAGAAAAGCTCTGCGCTGCATTTGAGTCTCAACAGGAGAGGATTGCAGCATACGTGCTAAGCGCGTGCGTCGACGGTGCACGTACGAGAGCCGTATCACTTTCAGGTTTTGCGACGCGCGTGTTCGCTAACGCAGATGATGAGCAGGTCGCAATGGACGCCATCAGGGGACTCCTTGTAGCCCGCGGGATTGCTGCCTCACGGCAAGATGCGACATCACTACCTACATTCAGGCTGCACTGGTTCTTTAGGAATATAGAGGGCCTATGGGCGTGTGTTCTACCAGGCTGCCAGTGCGAGGCTGGGCATTTGGATGATGTACGGCCGACGGGCAGGCTCTTCTCACAGAACCGAATCCTCTGCGGAAGTCCCGGCCAGCAACACCGAGTTCTGGAACTCCTCTATTGTGAACAGTGCGGAACTGTCTTCTTTGGAGGCAGCCGTCTGCGAAACCCGGAAGGCAACGGTATAGAGATATTGAGTACGGATCCCGACTTAGAGGGACTGCCAGACAAACAGGCTGCTCGTTTCGTGGACAGGAGAACCTATGATGACTTCGCGATATTCTGGCCGCACGGCAGAAGCACGCTGAACACCGAGGCACGACAGTGGCGTCAACCACGAGTCGTTGGTGATGGGTCCGAACGCGGGCGATGGGCACCGAAGCATCTTGATGCGATCACCGGTCGTGTCACGGATGCCCCAAATGGTGCGACTCCACCAGAAGGTTATGCAATCTCTGGATACCTGTATGTGGTTCCTGGTGTTGATGGCACCGAAACTGAGCAGGATTTCTCGGCGCTACCTGCCTGCTGTCCCAATTGTGCGGCCGATTACAGTCGGCGGCTATATCGTACTTCACCCATACGCGGTTTCAGAACGGGTTTCTCGCGAGTCAGTCAGCTTCTCTCAAAGGAACTATTCTACAGCCTTCCCGAAGGGGAGACTCGCAAGCTTGTCGTATTCTCTGATAGCAGGGAAGACGCGGCGTCTATCTCCAACGGGATTGAGAGAACGCACTATCTGGATCTTGTGCGTGAAGCCATGTATGACGAGTTGCACCGTGTTGCTCTGGGTGAGGGCTTTCTACTCGCAGACCTGGAGGCATATGGGGAGGCTCGATGTCCTGAGGCTGTCGCTTACTCAACAAATAATCCAGAGACGGTGGCCCAGCTTCTTCAAAATATAGAAAGAGAAAGAACCCCAATACCGGACGGACTTTCCGATATTTTCCGTCAAACCCTTGAGCAGGAAAGAGACAGGGCCGCAGACGAACTGGGGGAAATCAGGCAGCGAGCCAATACTCGAATGGTCCCGCTACGCGTACTGTATGAAAGAGGGGACGAGGACGCATCCGGTACGCGCTCATTGCTCCTGATTAAACGTCTCAAGCAGCTGGGGATCAATCCTGCCGGCAACGACGTGATGTATCAGATGTTTAATTTTGAAGGCGAAGATCATGATTGGACTGAGTTTTTCGACTACGCAAACGACAGTAGGTGCTGGCGAGACGGGCTTCCCGAAAGCGCAGTCGAGCGAAGAGACCGCGTCCGAGGCAAGGTGCGAACGGAGATCATGAACGTGCTGTTCAGCCGACTGTACTTCGGTTTTGAGGCCGCCGGTCTGGGCTATGCGTGCCTCGATCTCTCTGAGCAAGTTTGGGAGCAACTCGCAGGCCGTGTAGCCCTCGCGACAAATACCTTTCGGGACCTCTGTCATGGCTGCGTTCGCATTTTGGGGGATCTCTATCGCTATCATCAGGAACGTCAGCCAGCGCCCGACCGCTTAGACGATTGGACAGACTGGCTACAGCCGCCGGCACGAGCGCGCCTGCGGAACTACATACAAGCCTGCGCGCAACTGCATGGTGTTGACGCACCCACGGTTCTTGCCTCTACTTGGGATGCCATCTGCGAAGCTGGAGGGCATGCGAGCGCGAAGCTCCAAGCTCATCGTTTACTTGTGAGAATCGGCCTTCAGAATGATCCCTTTTGGATCTGTCCGTCTTGCCAGCGTGTGCACATGCACCGTGCGGCGGGGATCTGTACAGGTTGTCTTGCGGAGTTGGGTATCGATCCGGATGCGCAGTGTGAGGCGCTTTACGGCAGAAACTATTACGCAAGTGAGGCGGTTGATCGGCGGAAACCTCTTAGAATGCATTGCGAAGAACTGACGGCTCAAACAGACGATCAACCCGATCGGCAGCGATGCTTCAGAGACGTGGTGGTCCAGGGCGGTGCAGCAGGAACACGTCCGCCGATTCCTCTGGTGGATTCTATCGACCTGCTCAGTGTGACGACCACGATGGAGGTCGGTGTTGACATCGGTAACCTACAGGCTGTTGTATTGGCAAACATGCCGCCTATGCGGTTCAACTACCAGCAGCGTGTTGGAAGGGCAGGGAGGCGCGGCCAAGCCTTTGCCGCTGTCTTAACGCTGTGCAGGGGCCGCAGCCATGATGAATTCTATTATAGTCGTCCCCGCCGCATCACCGGAGATTTGCCCCCTGTCCCATTCCTGTCCATGACAAGATTAGAAATCGCACGTCGCCTTGTGGCGAAGGCGTGCTTGTATGAGGCGTTCCGTGATGCGGGCGTTCGTTGGTGGGACAGTCCCATACCCCCCGACAGCCATGGGGAATTCGGAACGGTTGCCGACTGGCTGAACATGGCAGATCGCAGACAGGCAGTTGAGCGAAGGCTGTCTACCTCTCCACAAGTACCGCAAATCGTAGATGCCATTCTAGTCGGTGCAGAGGGTGTTTCCGCTGATGAGATGGTCAGGTACATCCGCGAAGGCCTTTTCGGGGATATCGAGCAATGCGCAAACAGCTTGGAACTCGCTGGCGATGGCTTGGCTGAGCGACTTGGAGAAGGGGCGATTCTCCCGATGTATGGTATGCCATCTCGTGTTAGACTTCTGTATCATGGCTTCCGGGGCCACGATGCTTTGTCAATCGACCGTGATCTTGATCTTGCGATCACAGAGTTTGCCCCAGGTTCGCAGAAAACCAAGGACAAACGGGTCTATACTGCAATCGGATTTACAGCTCCTCTGATAAATGATCCAAGAGGTGGATGGAGACCAGTCGATTCGAATCCATTTCCACGAAGAATGTTGATGGCGCGGTGCGATCTCTGCCACTTTGCCGACACCAGCAACCAAGACATATGGCCTGATGGCTGCCCGGACTGCGGCAATAGCCGTGAGGGTGAGAATGCGTTCCGCGTGTTTGTGATCGTCGTACCGTCAGCGTTCAGGACTTCTTTCAGCCATGGCGTCGATGCGAAGGGAGATGACGAGTTCCTTCCACGCGGCACGAGTTCTGTGGCAGAAAGGACTGATGAGCCTCCCACAGTCGTTCCGGGCACGAACACCTGTCTGGTTCGAACCTTTGGTGGCCATGTCTACCGAATCAATGATCGTGCGGGTCGCTTGTTTACTGGAGCACTTGGGACGGCCCGATGGAGCCGCGGAGGCGTCACGCTGCCCCACCAGTGGATTGACGAGCGATATCAAAATGTGAGAGGGGATAACAAGGTATCTTTCACTGCGGAGACACCAGGGATTGACACAGTTGCTTTGGCGGCCCCGAAAGTCACGGACGTGCTGCGAATTCGACCCCAATCGCTGCAACAGACCCTATGCCTTGATTTGCTCGCCCGTGATGAACATGGAAGGATATCACAACTTGGCCAAGGGGCCGCGGTGAAAGCCGCCTATTACTCGGCAGGTTTTATACTGCGTTCAGTTGTCGCTGAGGAGCTTGATATTGACCCAGAGGAGATTGACATCAGCAACGTGCGGGGCGTCGAGTTAGATGACGAAACCTACGCGGGTGAACTTATTCTGAACGACCACCTGGAGAATGGGGCCGGCTTCACGGCTTGGCTGTCGCAGGATAGCAACTGGTCCATGATACTCGATATAATCACCGGGCCGGAGTACGGTGATGACACCTTCATTGGCAAGCTTCTCTCCGCTGAACATGCGCAGAGCTGCCAATCAGCGTGCTACGACTGTCTCTGCCTGTATCGAAACATGAGTTACCATAGCCTGTTGGACTGGAGACTAGGCATGTCCGTGCTTCGGATTCTTTCCGACGCGACATACTCTTGCGGTGTCGATGGCGATTTCGGTCCCCCGGAACTCTCCGGATGGTTGGATTTCTCAGACGTACTTCGCACCACTTTCTGCCAATCGTTTCAATCCTGTGAACCTGCGGAATTCGGACCTCTACACGGTTGGACAATTGCGGGGAGGAACGTCATACTCAACCATCCCCTTTGGAGCATCGCCCACCCAGACGGAATCCTTGCAGAAGCTTTCGCTACCCTCGGTCAAGACGATGACACTATGATTGTGGACACATTCAATCTGCACCGCCGAATGAGCTGGGTGTATCAGCGGCTAGGAGTATAATGACAACCCCAAAAAACAGATGGGTTTGAAGAAGCTAACTATTAAGCAGTTGGGCCGTGTTTCGCCAGCACGATTTACGGCGATGCAGTCCTGCCTCCTGCGCGAGATCTGGACTGCGTCGGGCAACGAACCTCTCCTTCCACCATCACCTATGGCGGAACTCGGCATCGTAATCCATCGTCTTCTCGAAGCAGCAGGACATGGTCAATTGGACGGCGGGGGGAATGAAAAGATTGAGGCCACTTGGGACGAGCTGATTTCCCAGGTAGAGAAAAAGATGACCTTATCGGCACTGAGACGTCACCAGGTGCCTTTAAGCAGAATTATTCCTGACTTTGAAGTCCGAAAGATCCGGTCATGTCGCAGGGCTGCCGAGATAGCACACAATGTCTTGCGAGCCCAAAACGAAGGTACCAGGCAAGCCTTAGAACCCACAGGCTTTGAACTATGGGTCGAGTCTGACGATGGTCGCGTCGGGGGATACATTGATTTCGTTAGGATGACAAGAGCCGGTGTCGTCTTGTCTGACTACAAAACCGGTGCCGTATTGCAGTCAGGAACAGATGAAAGCTGCGGCCAAATCAAACGGGCATACAAAGTTCAGTTGAAGCTCTATGCGGCCCTATATCGGCTAAAGTGTGGAGTTTGGCCTAGTCGGTTGGAAGTAGTGCCGCTTCAAGGCCCGCCGGTAAAGGTAATATTCGTCCCAGAAGATGCTGAGCTTCTGCTCGCAGAAGCAAGCTCATTTCTTCAATTTGTTAACAAGCGCATTGCTCAGGTTAAGAACGGAAGCGCGAATGTCACCGACCTTGCCTCGCCGAAGGCGGTGAATTGCAGGCATTGTCTGTTCAGGCCGGCGTGTCAAGCCTATTGGATCGCAAAGAGAAAAGAGTCGCAGCAGAAGTGGCCTTATGATGTGGAGGGATTCCTCAAGGATATGAGACGCCTGCGCAATGGGAAGGTGTGTATGATGCTTGCAGAAGACGATTTATCAACGTCAAACTATATTACGGTCCGCAACTTAACGGATTGCACACAGCGTCACCCCCTCCTGAATCGCATACCGAAAGGAGGCCGGCTGGCAATCTATGGCCTGATGTATCACTGTCGCTCCGATGACTATACGGAAACACAGAACACTGTCATATACGAGACAGAATGAAAACCATGCAACACGAGGAACAACAAACAAATAAAAAACAGCCGATGGTGAAAGATGTTATTGTTAGCTTCTTCTCTGGCTGCGGTGGTTTTGATCTCGGATTCTCGTCAGCGGGATTCTCGATCGGACTTGCTCTTGATGTGGATGCGATAGCTGTGGAGAGTTATAACCATAATCGTGACAAACACGTCTGTCACGTTGCTGATTTAGCAGAAACAGACCCTGAGACCATCGCCCAACTTTACAGTAGGAACTGCAGCTCGGGACCACCACGCGGGGTGATTGGCGGTGCACCATGCCAGACCTTTTCAAACGGGAATGTGCATTTCAATGGCAACGATGCAAGGCATCTTTTACCGCGTCGCTACGCATGCATGCTGCGTATCCTTAACGAGGAATACGATCTCGATTTCTTCGTATTCGAGAACGTCAAAGGTATCACATCGCCGAAGCACCGGAATGAATATACGACCATCAAGAGGCTATTTTCTCGCGCGGGCTTCAAACTCTTCGAGGGAGAACTCGACGCAGCCGATTTCGGTGTGGCGCAGCATCGCCGCCGCGTGTTCATCGTGGGCTTCAACAAACGCAAATACCCAGATCTTGAATTCAAGTTTCCAACAGCAGAGACAACTATTCCTCTGACTGTTGCAAGCAAATTGAAGGGACTCCCACCTCCATTGCTCTTCAAACGTGGAATACGGAAGGATGAAATCGCATTTCATCCGAATCACTGGACCATGAACCCTCGGTCGCGGAAATTCACCGATGGTTCTCTATCCAAGGGACATAAGCAGGGACGGTCATTTCGTGTTCTAGAGTGGGAAAAGCCGAGCTTAACAGTTGCATATGGAAACCGCGAGATCAACGTTCATCCTGACGCGGAAAGACGACTCAGCGTATACGAAGCTATGCTTCTCCAAGGTTTTCCAAGAAACTACGAACTGCTAGGAACTCTCAGTGACCAGATCCGACAGGTTTCCGATGCTATACCACCGCAGCTTGGCCTTGCATTAGGGAAGGCGATTCACCGCACTTTGCACCCATGAAATTCGAAAGGCATGCCTTTTTATCGCTTCTTGTTGTAGCCCGTGCGAGATTCAGCAGCCTTAAGCAGCTGAGTCCGTGTTGGAAGTCTATATCCCGCCGGCTCATTGGTGTCTCCCCGAAGTTCCTTCGCTATTAGGGCCGCAATGCCGATGGGATCTTTCTCAATCTCGCACTCCCAGAAGCGAAACACACGCCATCCTTCATCGCGGAGGGCTTGGATATTCCTCCCGTCGCGCTTTACATTGCCATCAAGCTTTTCCATCCAGTACTTTTTGTTCGTCTTTGGTCGAACGGCCTCAATGCATCCCGAATGCTGATGCCAGAAGCACCCGTGAACGAAGATAATTGTGTGGTACTTGCGAAGGACAATATCAGGCCGGCCCGGAAGTCCTCGGCAGTGGACTCTGAAGCGGAACCCCATTCGGTGTAATACGGATCTAAGTATCATTTCGGGCTTGGTGTCTGCCGAACGTATGCGGCTCATATTCCAGCTTCGTCTCTGAGGCGTCACATTGTCAGCCATCTTTTCGCACCTAAGTACATATCGGCATAAATATGATGACGTCTTAATCTTGCGGTATTAACATATATATGGCATGATCTCTCCTCAGAGAGGAGGTGATTATGCCCAGAAAAAGCCCATATCGGCTCATGTTGACTGCTGATGAAAAGAAGCAATTACAAAACATCTCGCGTAAATATACGTCACCATATTGTGAAGTCGTGCGAGCCAAAAT